>JAZNQB010000214.1:0-10786 GCA_045589995.1 Paludibacteraceae bacterium | reverse complement strand
CAAAAGGGCATCACAAATAGGTCCTGCCTCAGCAAAAGCGAAAATTGTTGTGCAGCATAATAGAGCTGCCATAAAAAGTTTTTTCATGATTGTGAATATTAAAATAGTTAATTATTTATTCGGATTCATCGGTGGTTGCAATCAACCCTTAACGTGTCAACTGAAACCAATTCATATTCATCGTACCACTAATCACATGGATACGGAGATAATGCTTACCTTCCACAGGTATTCCATCTATCTGTGCGGTTTGCCAAGTACTCATACTGCCTGTTTTAGGTAAAGCATGCATCTTGATAGGTTCGCCATCCACATAAATAGCCACCTCGCTATCAATCGCACTCGCATAGCGAATATTTATTCTGTTATATAACTGAGAAGCATCCAATTGGTATTCTACCCAACGATCTTGACTCATATTATAAAGCATCAACTTGGTATCCGCATCCGTGCTATTGGTGACGGTAGGAGATACATTATAATCTGTGTACCACCACGCAGGAATGCGATTTGAAGCATCCAGACATACCTCTTTGTTTTGCGAACTTAAACCATTAAAAATCTCTCCTAACTCGGTCCATTCAATAGGATTAACCTTCGTTAATAATTGATTATATGGCTTCTCATTCAGACCTTTATTGGTTCGTGGCATAAACCATGCATAACGCTCTACCATAGGATTTTTCTCAAAATAATTGAGAACATCAGACATATAGGTCTTTTGCTGCTCCACGCCAGAGATACTCTCCCATGCGCAGAACTCAGTCATCCAGATAGGTTTGTTATATTTAGCGAATTTCTCCACATATCCTTTCACAGCGGATGGATTCATCATATAGCAATGGATAGGAATAAAATCTACATCTTCGATGGATACACTATCGATAGCAAAGAATTCATCCAACCATTTGATAGGATCGCTATACCCACTGAGTGTACCATAGTTCATCGCTGGCGCACCTAATTGGAGATTCAATTCCTTGGCTAAACGCACCACAGCAGGCCATAACTCACCTGCACGTTTAGGAGTCATATTCGCTTGATCCGTGAGATTTGGTTCGTTGAAACCGAGCAAATATTTGGTATTCGGATGGGCTTTGACAAAATTGCGAATACGATCCGCCGAATAGCTACCGCTCCAACACATAGGACAATAATCAATATTATTCTCCTCTAAAAACTGAATAGTCTGCGCATCGCCATTGGGCGTATTACCCCAGTTATAATACCAAGAGATAGATTCCGATAACAAGAAAGCATCCGTCAAATTAGTAATTGAGAAACTAACACCGCGTTTGGTGGAACGAGGCATCGCACTCACCGTCTTGGTGTTTTCTAATGCTGCGGCGGATGGTTTGGAAGGAGTAGGATCATCCCCTGGGACACAACCTATAATGGTTGCACCCAGCAGGAGGATCGAGAGAATTTTATGAATATGCATACCTATTCTTATTCTTTATAGATATAAATAGCATCCAAGTTGAGCGTATTATTCGCATCCTTGCCACTACCAAAAGTGAAGTAGTTAACGCCTTTATCCGTTGTAGGAGCTACATATTGCTCCAAAGCTGCGATATAACGATCAAAAGTAAAGTCAATCACTTGCCATGAACCATCGTAAGTGATTTCGAATTTACCATTTGATTCAGCCTCATAACCATTACCTACACACCATTTGAGACCTGTGGTATTGCCTGCACCTAAACCAAAGAGGGTGAAATAGTGAGGACCATTCTCATAAGTGGACTTAATAGCCATGTGTAAGTGGTATTTAGATGGATCTTTCTTGATATCCTCTACCAAAGCGGTGAGAAGCGCTTTCTCCTCAATAGCCTCGCTCTTCAAACTAAAGCCACAACCAGACCATGTGGTACCATCAGCAGGACGGAAACTGAGGAAACCACCTGCATCATTGGTTTGGAAATAGTTACTGCCACTTGCGCCAGCACCTACATAAGTGCTCTCCCAAATATAGAGATTCTTATTTACATTATCTACTGTAAGGCTGAAACCTAACTTGCTTGCATTCTCGTCAACCACAACAGCATCCAAATAGATAGGCCAGAATTGTGAACCTTTCAATACAGGTTTCTCACCTGGTTTTGGAGCATCGCCATCAAGCACATTTACAATAGCGTTTTTCTTTACGTCCCCAGCGGCAATAGTGACAATTGTATTGCCCTTAGATACACCTGTTACCAAACCTGAATTGTTAACAGTAGCTACAGCTTCGTTGAGAGAAGTCCATTCAACAACTGTACCTTCTGGAGCTACAGTAGCTTCAATTTGAACGGTCTCACCCACCTTGCAAGAATATTGGGTGGTTTCCATAGTGATAACGACTGCTGTTGGTTCATCTGAGCCTGTACCAGTTTCTGGAGGTGTAGGACATCCCATCAATGCTAACGCGGCAAATGCCAATGTTAAAAATTTAATTGCTTTCATAATGTTAATGAATTAATGATTTAATAATTTATTTTAATGATGTAATAATTTGTGTTAATGAATATGCTTCAAGTATTAATATCCCTTATTTTGAATGAGTGCTGTATTCAGTTCAATCTCTTTGGTAGGGATAGGCAATAACTCATGCTTTCCTTCTACAAAAACAGCCATGTGACTTCGTGCGGATTCGGACTCTGTAGCCTGATAAGCCTCCATATGCGCTTTGGTATTCCCCCAACGCACCAAATCGAACCATCGATGTGCCTCCATTGCTAATTCCATACGACGCTCGTGACGCAAGCATTGCTCGGTAGTAGGATTATTGATTGTAACACCATTCACTGTGATGCCATACATACCTACAGCAGGCATATTCACACGCGCACGTACCTCATTTATATAATTAATCGCTTCTGCCTCTTGACCTAATGCCAAGCAAGCCTCAGCTTGCATCAATAAGTTATCCGCATAGCGCATATAAGCACGATTAAGAGGACCACGACTAGCATGGTAACCCCAGCTACCCAGACCGGATTTGCTATCACTCGTCTCACGATACATAGCGTACTTATTATTCAATAGCGGAGAACCCAAATAAGTCTCTTCCAATATATTATCCATCATAGACGTATCTGGATTCAGAATCGCTATGTCACGACGAATATCATTGGGTTCAAACTCATTATAGAGATTCCATGTAGGATGATTGAATCCCCAACCACCACCGATCTTTGACGAACGGCTACGGATCAAAATCTGAGTGAAAGAGCCAGCCGTATAACCATTATGGCCGCCTTGCGCCTCGCCATAATCGCCCCAGTTAACCTCCATATACTGCAATTCAAATACCGATTCGGCATTATTCTCACCAGCCAATGTGAAGTTAAATTCATAGTCATTCATCAGTTGATATTCACCACTTAGAATAAGGCTATCACCCCACTCTTTCGATGCACGATAAAGCGAATCACGACTCATGGATGATAAATAGGTATCATGCCAATAAGGAGAAGCCATGTAAAGATACACCTTCTGCAAGAGTCCTTGAGCAGCCCCCTTCGTAGCTCGTCCTAAATCCTTAGGATCATATTCCGAACGATGCCATAAACCTTTATTAGCCTTCTTGAGGTCTGCAATAATCTGATTAAATACCTCTGCCACCGAATTACGAGGCATCTCCCAACGCTCTGCATCATTTTCTATCTGCAAAGTGAGAGGCACACCACCAAAGATACGCACCAGATGGAAATAATAGTAGGCACGCATGAAATAGGCCTCTGATAAGAAACGCTGCTTCAAACGCTCATCCATCGTGGTATCTGTAGCCATAGCCGATACATAATGAAGTGTCATATTGCATCGTGCAATACCTTGGTAAGGCGTGATATAATGATCACGAACATAGGTATTGGATGGTATCGTCTTCCAGTTCTCCATATCATAAACCTGCTCCATATCATTCGTTGTCTGACCACCCTTCAGAGCATCATCACTCATCACATCCCCTATAAACCACTCTGGGAAATATGTAACATTATATTCCCAAATAGCTGGAGTATAACAAGCCGTCACGGATTGCTCAGCGGCACTACCACTTACAAAGAAATCCTCTAATAACTGCGTACCTGGAGACAACTCCGTAATATAATCACGGCAAGAAGATAAGCCTAAAAGACTAACAATAAAAATACTTAAAATAATATGCTTTTTCATATCTATTCTATTTAGAAGGTTGTATTGATTCCGAAAGTAATTGTGCGAGATTGAGGGTAATTGCCATAATCAGTACCGCTACCCACCTCAGGGTCATAACCCGAATAATTGGTGATGGTAAAGAGATTACTTGCCGTCACATAGAGGCGCAAACGCTCAATATAGGCCTTACGCAACCATTTCTTGGGGAAAGAATAACCAATCTGGATGTTTTTCAAACGCAAATAACTACCATCCTCTACATAACGAGAAGAAGCTTGCGAATTCATCGGACTACCTACAGGATTAGGAATTGTACCATTACGATTCTCTAACTGCGTATAGTCAATACCCATACCCAACAAAGCATTTTGAATAACAGGACTATACCCTACCCATACATCACTCATCACAGGAGATAAAGAGCACTCATCACCTGCACCTTCCGTACGATAACGCAAAGCATTATAAATCTGATTACCATAAACACCTTGGAAGAAGAGTTGAATATCTACACCATAGAAATCAACACCCATATTGATACCATAGGTAAATTTAGGGAATGGATTACCAATGTAGGTCTTATCATTATCGTCAATAATACCATCATTATTCAAATCCTCGTAACGAGCATCACCTGCATGAACACCTATCTCACCTGGACGGTCCTTGTATTGCCATTGATGCTCTATCGCTTCTTCATTCGTTTGATAAACGCCTTCGTAAACATACCCCCAGAATGAACCAAGAGGCATGCCCTCATCCGTCTTAGTATAACCTGAATAAATAGGAGAACCACCATTCACTTTGGTCAACTCATTCTTGATAAACGATAAGTTACCACCTATCGAATAATGAACCTTGCCTACACGATTATTATGCTCCAAAACAATCTCGACACCTTGGTTGCGGATATTACCCACATTCTTAACCAATGAATAACGATTACCCACATGAGAAGGAGCATTCACATACAATAACGCATCTTTAGTATCACGCAAGAAATAATCAATCGAACCACTTAACTTGCCGTTCCAGAAGCCAAAATCAATACCTGCATCCCACTGCTCATTGGTTTCCCATTTACCATCTACATTCGCTTGCGTCAAAACCGCTGCACCATAACCCATCTCTTGCATATCATTGCCTTCACCACCTAATGGATAACCATAGAATACACTATTGGATGAACCAATATTAACCAAGAAAGTACTGCTACCCAAACTTGCATCATTACCTACTTGACCCCAACCAGCACGAAGTTTTAAGTTATCCAACCAATCAAAATCTCTCATCCAGCGCTCTTGACTAATACGCCAAGCCATGGAAGCAGATGGGAAATAACCCCATGGGTCTTTTTGGAATACCGAACTAGCATCAGCACGGAAATTCACAGTGACCATATAACGATCATCATAAGAATAAAAAGCACGACCCAAGAAAGACATACGACGAGTACGATTCACTGAATCACTACTCTCTGAGCGATTCTCTGTGGCACGATTCAAATACCAGTTCGTCTCGATTGGATTCAAGATATTAGCACCTGAACCACTCAAACCATAACTATAATACTGCGACCACGTTTGACCTGCCATAACAGAGAAGTTATGTAAACCGATTTTCTTACTATAACTAATCGTCGTTTCCTCTAATAAATTATATGCACGGGAAACAGACGCATTGATCGAGTTATTCGTGGTCTTATCATAGGATGAATACTCATACTCATTCTTGAAACTGCGACTCTGACTCAAATTCAAATCAATCGAAATAGAAGGACGTATTACCAACCCCTCAATAGGTTTCAATTCAACGTATATATCACCCAATAAACGCATCGGTTTGCTATCTGGATAGGATTCGCTCACATACGAGAATGGATTCGTTACATTCTTAAAATTACTACTTGCCGCATTTTGACCACTTATATCCTCACCATCGGCATTCAAGGAACCCTCCGGATAATGCGTAGGATCCCATGGAGCCATCGCCAAAGCAGCCGACAAAATAGAAGCACCTGGACTTGAACTATTGTGCATCGCACGACGAGAAGAAGAAGTAACAAAATTAATATGCTCACCAATAGTCAACCAACGACGAACATTGTAATCACTATTGATACGAATAGATAAACGCTTGTAGTTACTACCTATAATCGTTCCATCTTGCTCATAATAATTGGCAGAGAACGCGTAATGACCATTCTCATTTCCACCATCCACACCCAAATTATAATTATGCATAAAGGCATTATTATTGAATACCTCATCCTGCCAATCGGTATTTTGATTAGCATAGTCAAAATTAATAGGGAAATACTTAGAAGTACCCGTCAAGGTGCTCACATAAGCGCCCAAACCTTTATTATGGAATGTCTGATAGGCAGTTGCTGCGTCCACACCGTCCTTCATAATCGCTATACGCAACTTCGTATCTACCATATCTTCTGCTGACATCAAGTCTAATTTCTTCCAACGATTTTGAATACCCCAATAGGCATCAAAAGTAATATTAGCCTTACCTTGCCCACCCGATTTGGTCGTAATAATAATCACACCATTCGCACCACGACTACCATAAATAGCAGACGCAGAAGCATCCTTCAAAATCTGCATAGACTCTATATCATTAGCAGGCAAGAAAGAAATATCTGAAGTGATAATACCATCCACTACATACAAAGGGTCATTTCCTGCAATAGCAGATCCAATACCGCGGATACGGATAGTAGATGCATCACCTGGTTGACCACTACCATTCGTTACAGTCACACCCGCAGCTCTACCTTGAAGGGCTGTGGTGATATTAGCAGAAGGACTCTTGAGCAACTCCTCGGCACTAACCGTACTGACGGCCCCTGTCAAGTCACTCTTACGCATCTTACCGTAACCAACAGCTACTACCTCGTCTAATACTAAGTTATCCGGCTCAAGAACAATGCGGAGAGGAGTAGAATTAGCCACACGCACCTCTTGAGTTTGATAACCGATGTAAGATACTACTAATTTAGTACCTTTTTCTACCTCTAAACTGAACTTACCGTCAACGTCTGTAATCGTACCAATCGTAGTGGAAGGAACAACCACATTACAGCCAATAATTGGCATACCATCTTCGGACGACTCTACCACGCCGCTAATCCATAATAATTCTGCGTGAATCGATAAGCAAAAAAAGAATGTGAAGAGTAGATAAAAACTTCGTTTCATGGTTTGTTATATTTGAATAATTTGCCGCAAAATTACTATAATTCACACACATGCACAAGAAATGAAGTAGCAATAGAATAAAAAAGTAGATGCTTCAAAAAGATAAAATACTGATAATTATACAATTAACGATATATACATACCAAATAAAAGTAGAACGATTAGAGTAGTATTTGACTCCAAAATTTGTACAATTCAAATTTATTTTATATCTTTGCACCCAAAATTAAAACGGCTATGCTAAAACAATCTTTCTTATTTGCGCTCATCGCATCTTTTGCCTGGATGAATACGCTATCTATGCAGGCAGAAAATCATGTCACCGACTCTCTATTAACCGTATATGATAACGAGTTGAAACAAGCACAAGTCTATTTAGACCAAAGGCAAGCTACTATCGATATCTTAGAGCAACAGCCATACTCCGCACAGCAATTATTGCAGTTAGCCGCATTATACAGACCCTACCAGAGCGATTCAGCTATGGCTTGCTTGTATAGGGTCATCCATACCTTCCCCGAATACCAAGACGAGGCATTAGTGCGATTATTATATCTATCGTCTTCTATCGGCATGTTCGTGGATGGATTCAATCTCGTTGATAAAGTGAACCGCACACCCGACTCATTGAGATTAATATGCTTTGAGGCCAAGAATCGACTATATAGTTGGGCTGCCAATAACATGAAAATGCCCACACAAAAGCAGCAATACATTGAAGTGGGAAAACAATACCTTGACTCCATGATACACGAAGCCAAACAATATCCTAATAATCCCGTAGCATTACATGCTAGAATCATGCGCTATAGAGAGAACGGAAACTATAAATTAGCATTACAAGCAAGCGATTCAATATTCAATATCATTGCCGAAGACTCACACGATTATGCGTTGTACGCATACCAACGCTATCTTATATTCAAAGATATGGATCAAAACGAATATGCCATGCAGTGGTTGATTCGCTCCGCTATAACCGACGTGCGATGCGCCGTTACGGATAACGGGGCATCGTGGGTATTGGCCAATATACTTTTCCAACAAGGAGAAATAGAGCGAGCTAATCGATACATCGAATACTCACTCAATAATGTCGCATTTTATAATGCACCTATACGATTCCTACAAATCAATAAACTGGCACATACCATCACTACGGCATACCATCAACAACAAGAAGAGTTATCACATAATCTGCGATGGGCACTTATCTCGGCTATCTCCGTTCTCATACTGCTGATCATCGTTTTTGCATACACCATACGACAAAACCGCCGACTCACACGATTATCTCGTAAGCAGAAAAAACTCAACTCTCAATTAGAAACATTGAGCGGAAAGCAACAACAATACATCGGATATTTCATTTCTGTATATAGCAAATATATTCGCCGACTAAGCAAAATGGCACGACGAGCAGGCGAAAGAGATACCGATATATTCTTTCACCAAGAGTTACAAAAATTCTACGATACTTTCGATGAAACCGTACTTTCTCTATACCCTAACTTCATCCAGCAATTCAATGCCTTGCTAACCGAAGAAGGGCAAATACACCCATCCAAAAACGAGAAACTAACCACCGAACTGCGCATCTATGCTTGTGTATGTCTCGGAATAGATAATGTGGCACAGATAGCCGAATTATTATGCTATTCACCATCCACCATTTATAACTATAGAGTAAAGATCAAGAATGCCGCTATTGGCAATCGAGATACCTTTGAGCAACGAGTAAAACAAATACAACCCTAAGTCACCATATAGCTAGTTATATTTAGGAATCTAGCATTCTAGTCATTTATAAAAACAGAAAAGGATACTTAACGGTATCCTTTTTTGTCGAGAAGACGTGATTCGAACACGCGACCCCTACGTCCCGAACGTAGTGCGCTACCAACTGCGCCACTTCTCGCTCATTCTCTCATTTTGCTCCGCTATTTTCTTGAAGATAAATAGCCCAAAACCGGCTGCAAAAGTACTGCTTTTTTTTGGATTATGCAAATCTTTTGCTATTATTTTGTACTTTTTTTGTACATTGTGCGTTTGGTGGCTTTCGTATCCGGTGCTTGAGCAATCAATGTGCGTGCTTGTTCTTCGGTTATCTCTGCACTATTGATAGACTTGGGTATTTGATAATTACCCTGCGGTGTGTGTATATAGTCGCCAAAACGACCGCGAAGCACTGTTATATCTCCCCATTGATGAATAGGAGCGTTGCTTTGCTCTTTGGCTTGTATGTGGCCAATAGCCTCTTCGAGAGTGATAGCGAGCAAATCGGTGTGCTTGGGCAGACTGGCGAAAGTGTTGTTATACCGGATATAAGGACCGAACTTTCCTTCATTCACGACTATCTCTTTGCCTTCATGCACACCGATGGTGCGTGGAAGAGCTGTTTGGAAGAGGCTGAGCGCCTCTTTCAATGTGATGGAGAAGATAGATTGGTCTTTTTTTAAGCTCGCAAAACGAGGTTTGTCTTTGCTGGCGTCACCTATCTGCACACAAGGACCAATCTTGCTTATTTTAGCTATCACAGGCAGGCCTGTTTCGGGGTCTTCTCCTAATAGACGTCCTGTTACTTTTCCCGATGGAATCGAAGAAAGTAAGGGTTTGAAGGTTTGGTAGAAACTATCCACGGTATCCACCCAATCAGCCTTGCCTTCGGCTATGTTGTCGAACTGCTGTTCCTTCTGCGCGGTGAAGTCATAATTGAGAATCTCAGGGAAATTCTCCACTAAAAAATCATTGGTTATATACCCTAAGTCGGTTGGCACGAGGCGTTGTGTGTCGGCTCCGTATGTCTCTGATTTGGTGCGCTCTGTGATTAGTCCGTTAGCGAGTGTGAAAATGGTGATGTCTCGTTTATTGCCCGGAATAGATACTTTCTCTACATATTTCACTTTCTGTATAGTGTCCACAGTAGGGTGATAGGTAGATGGTCGCCCAATCTCCAATTCTTCCATTCTCTTGACGAGTGTCGCTTCACTGAAGCGTGCTGGTGCTTTGGTGTAGTTTTGCATGGCTTGCGCTTCGCGCAGACGGAGTTGTTCTTTGAGAGCGACGGCAGGTAATACGCGTATTTCCTCTTGTGGGTCATCGGTGGATTGTGTATAGACGCGTGAGAAACCATCGAAAGTGACCACTTCGCCTGTAGCTACGAAGAGGTATTTGCTATTGGAAATAGAGACTTCTAAATTAGTACGCTCAGTTTCTACATCTGCCATTTGGCTGGCAATCGTACGTTTCCATATAAGTTCGTATAGGCGTTGCTCGTCTTTATTGCTACTTACCTCTTTTTTGGTCATATAGGTAGGACGAATAGCTTCGTGTGCCTCTTGCGCGCCTTTGGTGTGGGTTTTGTATTGTCGTGTCTTAGCATATTTATCGCCGTACTGCTCTACGATGACTTGTTTGCAAGTGCTGAGCGCCAATGC
>JAZNQB010000213.1:0-3564 GCA_045589995.1 Paludibacteraceae bacterium | reverse complement strand
AGTCCACATGACCCGGAGTGTCAATCAAATTGAGGGTATAACCCTTATAAGCCATCTGAATAGCGTGGCTCTTGATAGTAATACCACGCTCTTTTTCCAGATCCATATCGTCCAGCACCTGATTTTCCATTTGGCGCTTGTCGATAGTCTGTGTGAGCTCTAACATACGATCGGCGAGTGTACTCTTGCCATGGTCGATATGTGCTATGATGCAGAAATTGCGTATCTTATCCATATAGTGTATATCGTGTTGTTGTGAAGAATAGAACCATTCTCCTCCTAATTTATAAATCGCTTGCAAATTTAGTGTTTTTTTTTGAAATAAGCAAATGTAAGCGAATTTTTTTACTTTTTTACTCAATAATTTGCGTATTTGGTGAAAATATTGTACCTTTGCGCTGATTTATTTAAGTCTTATTGCTATACGCAAATGAAAAACATTGTAGTTAAGTTCTGTGGAGACTCAGGCGACGGCATGCAGTTGACGGGTAGCCTTTTTGCCCAGTTAGGTGCCGAGTTGGGTCATGAGATTTCCACTTTGCCGGATTTCCCGGCTGAGATACGCGCCCCACAGGGTTCTCTCGGTGGCGTGAGTGGTTTCCAAGTAGAGTTAGGTAATGAGGTGTACACACCGGGTGACAAGGCCGATGTTATTGTTGCTATGAATGCAGCGGCGCTCAAGGTTTGTACACTTGGTAGTCATTTCAATCATCCTCAAGCGCATTATGATGACCATTTTGCGCTCTATCATCGTCAGGCGATTGTCATTGTGGATACGGACGCGCTGACGGATAAGGATTTAGAGAAAGCGCAGTACCATACTGCCAATCCCTTTGAGGAGTTAGGAATACCCGAGACGGTGCAGATAGTGCCAGTAGCGCTCACTACGCTTACCAGGGAGAGCCTGAAGGAGTCCGGAATGGATAATAAATCCATCCTCAAATCGCGTAATATGTTCGCGCTTGGACTCGTCTATTGGCTCTTTGACGAACCCATGGACAAGGCTATTCACCTCTTAGAAGAGAAATTCTGCAAGAAGCCTGCTCTCATTGCACCAAATACAAAGGTCATGGTGGATGGCTATAACTATGGTCAGAACCTTGCACTAACCGTCCATCAGATTCACTTGGACGATGCGGAATGGGCAGAGGGTACACATCAGAAAGGACGATATACCTCTATCGCGGGTAATAAAGCTACTGCGTGGGGACTGATTGCTGCCGCAGAGAAAGCAGGCAAGCAGCTCTTCCTCGGGTCATATCCGATCACCCCTGCCACGGATATATTGCATGAGTTGTCAGCACGCAAGGATATGCGTGTCATCACGGTGCAAGCAGAAGATGAGATAGCAGGTGTATGTACAGCTATTGGAGCTGCTTTCGCAGGCGATTTAGCATGTACATCCACTTCAGGTCCTGGACTCAGTCTTAAATCAGAAGCCTTGGGATTGGCAGTCATGGCGGAGTTGCCACTCGTCGTTATTGATGTGCAGCGCGGAGGACCAAGTACAGGTCTGCCTACCAAGACCGAGCAGACTGACCTACTACAAGCCCTCTATGGCCGTAATGGAGAGTGCCCAGCCGTAGTCATCGCTGCCAGCACATCTGCCAACTGCTTCGATTATGCATACGAGGCATGCCGTATAGCATTGGAGAATATGACCCCTGTTATACTCATGACAGATACTTATTTGGCGAATGGAACGGCCTTGTGGCGTATCCCGCAGATGGCAGAACTGCCTGCTATCCAACCGCAGTCTGTGCCCGCCGAACTCAAAGGACAGTTCAATCCTGCCTTGCGTGACGAGAGAGGGGTGCGCTACTGGGCATACCCTGGAATGGAGGGGTATGAGCACCGTAATATGGGATTGGAGCGCGATGTGGCAAAAGGTACCATCTCTACCAATCCGGAGAACCATGAACTGATGGTACGTGCACGCCAAGCAAAGATTGCACAGATAGCCAATTCTATTCCTGAATTACAACTCATCAATGCTGGCGAAAGCAAGGAAGTACTTTTGGTAGGCTGGGGTAGTACGGAAGGACACCTGCACGCTGCAGCTAACGAATTAGGTTGCGCTCTCGCACACTTTAATTATATATGCCCGCTCCCGCGCAATACACGCGAGGTATTGAGTCAATACAAGCGCATTATAGTATGCGAACTTAATACAGGTCAATTCGCCACCTATCTTCGCGCGCAATTCCCAGATATCGCTTTTGAGCAATATAATGAGATACAGGGACAACCATTCGCCATCGAACGAATTGTAAATTATGTTAAGTAATTAATAATTAATAATTGAAGAAAATATTCATTATTATTTATTCATTAAAAAGTTATGGAAAATCCTAAAAAATATAACTTAGGGGTTGTAGAGGAAAAGACCTATTCATTCGCATTGCGAATAATAAAGGCCTATAAATACCTGAATGATAAAAATGTATATGTTTTATCTAAACAACTCTTACGTTCAGGCACTTCTATTGGTGCGAACTGCAGGGAAGCTACTTATGCCCAAAGCAAGCAGGATTTTATCAGTAAATTAAGTATATCTCTCAAAGAAACGAATGAAACAATTTATTGGTTAGAGTTATTGCATGATTCTAACATAATTTCCAACGAGAGTTTTGAATCCATCCATAACGATGCCCTTGAGATTCTAAAATTATTAATATCCATTATTAAAACCTCAAAGTCCAATATGCAAAAATAAAAAAAATATTCATTATTCATTATTATTTATTCATTAAATAACATGGAAGCAAGTCAATATAAATCCGATCAATATGTTCGTTTCTGCCCGGGATGCGGTGACCATGCTATTTGTATGGCATTGCAGAAAGCAATGGCGCAGGTAGGTGTGCCACCTCATCAGATAGCCGTTATCAGTGGTATTGGTTGTTCCAGCCGAATGCCTCACTACCTCAATACATATGGATTTAATACCATTCATGGTCGTGGTGGAGCTATTGCAACAGGCGTCAAAACAAGTCATCCTGAACTAACTGTATGGCAGATGTCTGGTGACGGAGACTGTCTCGCTATCGGTGGTAACCATTTTATTCACGAGATACGCAGAAATGTGGACCTTAATATATGTCTTTTCAATAATCGTATTTATGGTTTGACCAAAGGGCAATACTCGCCTACCAGTCCAAAGGGTTTTGTGTCTAAATCCAGTCCTTTCGGTACGGTGGAGCGTCCGTTCATTCCTGCCGAATTAGTGCTTGGCGCACGCGGCACTTTCTTTGCCCGCACACTCGAAGTGGATATGCCTACCACGGTGGATTGTATGGTGGCGGCGCAGCAGCATAAAGGAGCCGCTGTGATTGAATGTCTTGTCAACTGCGTTATCTTCAATAATGGAACGCATGCTTGGATTGCAGACCGCGAACAGCGTGCAGAGCACTCAATCATCTTGAAGCATGGCGAGAAAATGATTTTCGGTAAGAATAAAGATAAGGGTATTGCGGTGGAAATCAATCCGCAAACTTTCGTGCCAACTCTTATCGTGGTGCCTGCGGATGACCCGCGTGTGCTTACTCACGATGCACATCAACA
>JAZNQB010000212.1:0-6041 GCA_045589995.1 Paludibacteraceae bacterium | reverse complement strand
TAATCCTTCTGAGATATCCGTACTGTTGGCTGAAACAGTGATTGTCTCATCTGCCCACGATGCAACACTCATGAGTGTCAACATCAGAAGAAGTGTAGTTAATTTTTTCATAATCGTATAATTTATATGGGTTCACTTTCTTTGTGTCAAATATCGTGCCAAAAATCAAACCATTTTCAAGTTATGATGCATTTTTTCTTTCTTAGTGCGCATATATCGCTCATTAAACCTATTAGGTTTGATCTCTATCGGCACATTTTCGATTATTTCTATCCCATAACTTTCCAACCCTACTCGTTTCACAGGATTATTGGTCATCAATTTCAGTTTTTTAGCGCCCATTGCGCGTAGTATTTGTGCTCCCACTCCGTAATCGCGCTCATCTGGTCTAAATCCCAAATGGATGTTTGCCTCCACAGTATCCTCTCCTTGTTCCTGCAGTTTATAAGCACGTATTTTATTCATCAGTCCTATTCCGCGTCCTTCTTGATTCATATAAACAACTATGCCTTTCCCTTCCTTCTCTATCATCTGCATGGCGCAAGTGAGTTGTTCGCCACATTCGCAGCGCAACGAACCAAATATATCTCCTGTCACACAACTGCTGTGCACACGGCAGAGCACTGCCTCATCTTCCGCCCATTCGCCTTTGGTGAGCGCTATATGCTCCAAACCGGTAGTTAGATCCTTGAATGGTGTGAGCATAAACTCTCCTTGCTGCGTAGGCAGAAAGACTGTTTCGCCACGCTCTATCAATTGAGAAGAGACTATGTTTTGTGCCTCGTCTTGTTCTTCTTTAGAGGTACATTGTGTCTCATGCTTTAAGCGGTAGGCAATCAAATCCTTGATGGTAATTATCTTCAGGTCAAAATCTTTTGCCACTTCTTGCAGTTGAGGCATACGCGCCATCGTGCCGTCTGCATTCATTATCTCAATAAGCGCTGCTACAGGTTGAAATCCAGCCAAGCGCGCCAGATCGACACCAGCCTCAGTATGCCCTGCACGCTGCAAGACACCTCCTGCGCGAGCATAGAGCGGATTGATATGTCCTGGACGACCGAATGTTTCTGGTTTGCTATTAGGGTCTGCCAATGCAAGGATAGTAGCCGCACGATCGGCAGTAGAGACGCCAGTGGAGCAACCTTCCAACTTATCTACGGTCACTGTAAAAGGTGTACCGAGCATTGAGGTATTATTGGCCACTTGATGCATCAAATCTAATTCGGCGCAACGCTGCTCTGTGATTGGGCAACATAGCACACCACGACCATATTGGAGCATGAAATTCACCTTTTCGGGTGTAATCATCTCTGCTGCAATAATGAAATCGCCCTCGTTCTCACGGTCTTCGTCATCCGCTACAATCACAAACTTACCCAAACGGAGGTCTTCTAATGCTTCCTCAATTGTACTAATCTTCATATATCTAATTTATTTTTTTCAATAAAAGCATCCCTTGTTTTTTCTTCTCTATTAGGCGCGCTTTGAGGCGCTCGTACTCCTTGCTCCATGCTTCTGGATTGAAGAGTGGAGAGTCAGTAGCTGCTTTGTAGGTAAGGAATATACCGATAGGTAGCAGCACAAACGAACTGAGCCACATACCTGCCCAACTCGGCCATAAGGCCTCGCGCGCCATCTTGTATCCCGTATTATCGATTATGTAATAGACAATAAACATAATAACAGATATTACAACAGGCGCACCCAAACCGCCCTTGCGGATAATCGCACCTAATGGAGCACCAATAAAGAAGAATATCAGGCATGCGAATGCGAGTGTGAACTTACGGTATAATTCTATTTCATGCTTTCGTATATAGCGTTGGGAATCATTGAGCATAATAGCATTATATTCTATTTGGTCTCTGTAATTGAGTGCCCTATCGCATGCTATTGACAAAGCCTGCCGATGCATATGCACATCTATGTGCTGCCATAGTGAATCCAAATTATATTCTGCATGTTCTGCTGCTGTTAGATGGATTGGTATGACTGGGTTACGGCGTGTTTCGCGCCCAAAATATCTCTCTGTAATAAGTTTTTTACTCTGCTCTTTAGTTCTCTCAAGAGAGACGAGATGCGCAGAATCGATAGAAGTGAGTAACTGAGAGACATTTTTACTGACATGCTGATCTTCAAGAATAGACTCGTCATATCGGTTGAAATCCGTTGCAAAATCAATGATTAGGCGTTTGCTTTGAAAAGTTTCTCTCCGATAAGGTATATTCTGCCTTGTTCCGGTAGCGCGTTGCTGTTTTTGATCTATATTCTCAAACGACTCGCCTTGTATCAGATGTAGTGTTAAATAGCGTTTATCGGCACTGGTTGTCAATCGTCCTGTATCGGCCACCATTACCTTGGCATTCTCAAACCCATCAGAATAGTCATATATCATCATATTGAGCAGCTCTCCTTTAGGAGTTTTCTCACGAACATAGATATGATATCCGCTTATCTCGTCATAGAACTCCCCTACCGGTATTTGTAGTTCTGGACTTTTCTGCCGCAGGGAGAAAATCAATGCCCATAATTTCACTTGGGATTTAGGGAGCACATTATTGCTAAAGAAAAAAGCTCCTACGGACACGAAAGCGATAGTAATAGCCAATGGACGCATGATACGGAATAAAGATATTCCTGCCGCTTTCATGGCTGTCAACTCAAATCGTTCAGCGAGGTTTCCAAAGCATATCAACGAACTCAATAGAATGGCCAAGGGCAATGCTAATGGCACTACGGACGCCGCTGCATAGATAAAGAACTCCGCTAATACACCAATACCTATTCCTTTCCCCACTAAATCATTGATATGCATCCACATGAACTGCATCAATAGAATAAAGATTGCCACAAAGAAAGTAGCCGCAAACAACCCCAGAAAATTCTGAAGCACATACACATCTATTTTCTTGACAAATTTCATCTATTCAGTCCTCGTCCTTATCCTTTCAGATTGTCGCTCACAAAGATGAGTGGTAATAACTCGGATGCCGATTCAAACACATATGTTTCTTCGTCTCCATAAAGTAACACTTGCATCTTATTGCCGTATCGGTGTTCCGTTTCGGTCATCACTTGTCTGCAAGCTCCACAAGGTGCGCCTGGTTCTTTCGTAAAATGCCCGTCGGTAAAGCATGCTATTGCTAATTGTTCTACGGGTTGGTCCGGGTGTTGGGCACCGGCAGCAAATAAAGCGCTTCGCTCTGCACATAAACCACTCGGATAAGCAGCATTCTCTTGATTACACCCAGGAATTATTGTTCCGTTGGCTAATCGTGCTGCTGCTCCTACATGGAAATGACTATACGGACAATAACTATGACTCGTTTGCTCCTTAGCTACTTGAATTAAAGCGCGTTGCTCATCCGTCAACTCTTCCCATTTATAAATGCGCATTTTCGTGGTTAGATTACATTCTTTCATATTGGTATGGAGATTTATTTATTTCTATAGGCTACAAAAAGTATGCAAAGATACTACAAAAACTGCACATACGCAAGAAAATGGGTGCTTTTTTTGTAAAAAAACGAAAGGAGCCGCGTATTAGCGACTCCCTTCTTTTTGCAATCTGCGGGGTGCGATTAGGCTTGTGCCTCGTCGCTACAAAAGGCAGTAGCTGTTCTTCTGGACGAAGGAATTATTGATAGAAACGATGCCACATACACTTTCTGTGACCCGTTCTACAAACAATATATCTACAATTACGCTTTAGCGTAACGCCTCCGAGCATAATTAAAACAAGTAAAGTAAAATAAAATACATCGTCCTCTCCGAGATGTAAAACCACAAATAATGTATCGGCCAAGCTTGACCGATAAAACAAATAAGCAGAAACAAACAAAAATTTGCCTATGGCATAAAACAACAGACAAGCGAGGAGTAATATGGATTTGATGCGGGGCATAGCTATGATTATAATCTTATCATTCATCCGCATACATCTCGATACTTATGCTTTGGCTTGATTTTATAGATATATACTTTGCGTGATACTTGTTCTTCTTTCCAATCATATAATATTGGAGTGAGAGTGTCTGACTCATAGAAACTGCACTGATCCCATATAAGTGTTCTTATCCGCTGAATAGGCACCCCCTCAGAAAAAATATAATCATAATTTTCAAAATCAAGAGAGTCCGTCTCAAAATTACCATAAAAAGATGGGCGACCATAATATTCCCTTTGGTCCAAATAGCGGCGCATCTTTTCAGGGGATGTTATCACAAAACTTGTATAATTTATAGGGCCGTGTTCTGATATATTTGGTTCTTCGGGCACATATAGATTCATTTTATTCTCTTCTTCAAAGTCAATATCGCTCCAAAAACGCCAACGGCACTCTAGAAAAACCACTAAAAGTAATATAATAGAAATGAATACAGCCGTTGTAACAAGTATATATTTAATTATTGTTTTCAATATTGTAAAAATTTTCCTCATTGTTTATTAGTGTTTGTAAAAGTAAGTCCATGATTGAAAAAAGAACTGGGGCTCTGGTTGAAGTGTTCTTCTGTTATAACTCACCCATGCCGCAGTGCCTCGTATAGAGTTAAAATTAAAATGATTCCAAAAACTCTGCATCAATGTTTCTTTAGTCCCCATTAACCCCCTACTTGTGCTGATTTTATTGCTCAACCAACTGCCAGTGCTATTGGAGTGGCATGTATTTAGATTTAATCTTGCATTGCTAATATTACCCATAGGAGTCCCTAAGTCGCTTACATTTGGAGCCACAATTCCACTTTGTGTTTTTCCCGTTCCTGTAGATGTGATATATTCTTTATCCTGCCAGCTTAAATGAATAGCTTGATTACTTCCATGATGATTTATATTCACTTCTCTGATTTCTTGACTTGCCATATTTTGCCAATCTTGCTGAAATTCTTCTTTTGTACACACATCACTAAGAGCAACAGTTCCTTTTCCATATGTATTCTCTAAATCAGAGTACATCTTGTTCGTCTGCCGATTAAAATCCTTCTTGTTATAAAAAATATACGCTTTGATATTTGAGTGGTCTTTTATAATATTACCATCCATATCTTTCCATTCCCTCCCATCAGGATCAATTCGAGTAATTGGATTCCAGTTGCAATAAGCATACGGTGAAATGCCTGGATATTTGTCTGCTAAAGGATCGACGGAGAGCCACGATGGTAAAGTTGAAGCATAGTAGCGTGTGCCAAAGTAATCGTATTTACTTTCCGAATCACGCTCCTTTCCTGTGAACTTAAAACGCTCGTTATATGCAGACCCTTGCTGATTATACCACATCTCACCGAATGGCATATAGTGAATAAACTGAACAGGCAACCCATTTGCGGAGTTCGTTATCCATGTAGCACTACCAAGATGGTCGGGGTGGTAAAAATATGTTCCACTTACTCTATTGTCTAAATGGGCGGTATCGCCTGTCAGAATAGGTTGCAATAGATTTGATGTATATTGCACTTGACTACTCAAAGTCCAATCTTCATCCAAACATTGCCATTGTAATTCTGATAATGCAGTTCCGTCAATATCAACAAAAATGCTCGCTGTATCTACATTCTGTATCTCCGTAGTACCAAGTAATGTCATCATATAAGAACGAGCGTCTACTGCTCTCTTGTTTCGGATAGGATGAAATTTTCCGGATTTCAAATCGCCAAAACAAGCGCTAATAAACGCTTTATAATATGTCTGCAATGACTTTTACAGAGGATAATTGCGGAACATACCCGCCCTCGTACCCTCAGCGTGAGTCATTACGGCTGCAAAGGTAGTAAATTATTTTGAAAGTACCAAATTTAGAAAGCAGATTTTGTGTTTTTTTAGTAAGAATTAGTCAAATAGGACAAATAAGACAAATCGGTGGCATAGATATCCCTCAAAGGTATAGTGAAGGTATAGAGAAAGTATAACCCGTTGGCGGAATTAAACCAGCGCATATTTGACTCTTCCAATGGGTTTATTGTTAATAAAGTTAATATATTGTAGGATAGTAAGTGCGCTGATTTTGCTGATAATACGAGCAAACAATCCTACTTGTTGTTTAGCAT
>JAZNQB010000211.1:0-18967 GCA_045589995.1 Paludibacteraceae bacterium | reverse complement strand
TTTGTGCTTAACTGTTGCTATATTAGGTAGTTATAGAAATGTCATTTTTCGTTGTAAATTTGTAGATTTTGTCAATTCAAAAAAAAGCAGTACCTTTGCACTCGATTTCGAATCCTTGTGCGTAAATCATAAGGGATTTTTGACCACCAATAATAATATAATATAATGAACAATACACTGCAACAGCAATGGAGACAGTGTCAGACCATCTTGGCTGATAACTTGACACCGAGCGCTTACCAAATATGGTTCGCGCCCATCGTTCCGTTGCAGTTTGCAAACAACTTATTGGTGCTACAAGTCAAATCACAATTCGTAGCAGAATACATCGAGGAAAACTATATACAGCTTCTCTCGGCAGCTATCATACGAGTTTTTGGACAAGGTACAAGATTGGAATATAGAGCACTTATAGACGCTTCGTCTGGTGCCACTACCATGCTTCCATCTAATACCTCTGCTGCGCCTACAATGCACTTGCCAATGCAGCAAGCAGCGGTAGCAAGCAGTCTTGACCCACAATTGAATAATCAGTACACCTTTGATTCATTCATCGCGGGCGAGCCAAATAAATTGGCACGCACTGCGGGTATAGCCATCGCTAAGCAACCTGGATACACAGCCTTCAACCCACTATTCATTTACGGAGGAAGTGGAGTGGGCAAAACACACCTTGCTAACGCGATTGGAAACCAAGTGAGAACATATAACCCTCACGCGCGCGTTCTTTATGTTAGCGCGAATACATTCAAGCTCCAATTCCAGGACGCAAGAACAAACAACAAAATACCTGATTTCCTCAATTTCTACCAATCAGTTGATGTCCTCATCGTAGATGATATACAGTATTTTGCAGGCTTAAAAGGTACACAGGATACATTCTTCCATATCTTCAACTATCTGCAGCAAAGCCGCAAGCAGCTCATTCTAACATCCGATAGAGCGCCTGTGGAACTCAGGGATATAGAGGAAAGACTACTCACGCGATTTAAATGGGGATTATCGGCGGAGATAACCAAACCCGATTACCAACTCAGACGCAATATTCTCCTAAGCAAAATGCACCGAGATGGTATAGAACTCAATGAAGAGGTGGTGGATTTCATCGCACATAATGTGCGCAATTCCGTGCGAGACCTCGAGGGTATATTAGCATCGTTACTGGCGCACTCCACACTTGTGGAAAGAGAAATAGATATACAACTCGCAGAGCAAGTGATTAGTCATATTGTGGCTATTCAGCCCAAGCAAACCTCTATAGCAGATGTACTTGGAGCTGTGTGTGAGCATTATAACTTGCCTGAGAAAGCAGTTGTATCACAAAATAGATCCAAAGAGATTGCACATGCAAGGCATGTGGTATTCTATATCTGCAAGCAAATGACCAATAACTCATTGGTGGAAATAGGGCTTCGAGTAGGAAAACGCACACATGCCACAGTACTACACTCTATCTCATACATCAAAGACCAATTGGAGTACGATCCTGTACTGAGACAACATGTGAATCAAATACAAGCTACATTAGAGCATTGATATAAAAAAAAGGAACTCAGCGAGTTCCTTTTTTAGTTATCAGTGGTCGGTTTACATCATTCCGCCCATGCCTGGGTTGGGCATAGCAGGAGCAGGGTGCTCCTCTGGGTGATCTACAATCACGCACTCTGTAGTCAAGAACATACCTGCTACGGAAGCGGCGTTCTCCAATGCTACGCGGGTTACCTTAGCAGGATCCACTACGCCCACTTCGAATAAGTTCTCATAGGTGTCCTTGCGCGCATTATATCCGTAGTCGGCTTCGCCATTACGCACCTTATCTACTACTACGGCGCCCTCTTTACCGGCGTTGCTAACGATCTGGCGCAATGGTTCTTCGATAGCGCGGCGAATGATTTCAATGCCTGTTTGTTCGTCTTCGTTCTCGCCTTTTAGTCCTTCTAAGGCCTTCTGTGCGCGGATATACATCACACCACCACCAGGTACAATACCTTCTTCGATAGCAGCGCGGGTAGCAGAGAGAGCGTCGTCCACACGGTCCTTCTTTTCCTTCATCTCTACCTCACTGGCTGCACCTACATTGAGTTGAGCTACGCCACCAGCCAACTTAGCCAAGCGCTCTTGTAGTTTCTCTTTGTCGTAGGTGGATTTGGTGGCAGCGATCTGCGCTTTGATCTGACCAATACGCGCCGCAATGGCCTCTTTATTGCCAGCACCATTGACGATAGTAGTATTCTCTTTGCTTATGCTAATCGTTTCAGCTGTACCGAGCATCTCAATAGTGGCTTGGCTCAACTGAATACCTTTCTCCTCGGAGATAACGGTACCGCCTGTTAGGATAGCTATATCCTCTAACATCTCTTTGCGTCTGTCTCCAAAACCGGGAGCTTTCACTGCGCAGATCTTCAACTGCGCACGCAAGCGGTTCACTACCAATGCAGTCAGTGCCTCGCTATCTACATCTTCGGCAATGATAAGCAATGGACGACCGCTTTGTACAGCTGGTTCTAATATAGGTAGTAATTCCTTTAAATTGCTAATCTTCTTATCGTAGATGAGAATATATGGTTTATCCATCTCAGCGAGCATCGTCTCGGTGTTGGTTACGAAATACGGACTGATGTATCCGCGGTCGAACTGCATACCTTGTACGACGTCAATAGTAGTATCCATACCTTTAGCCTCGCCGATGGTGATTACGCCGTCTTTGCTAACCATGCGCATTGCGTCAGCAATCAACTTGCCAATCTCGGCGTCGTTATTGGCGGAGGTGGTAGCTACTTGCTCAATCTTATCAAAGTTATTACCCACTACCACTGCGTTCTTTTTGATTTCTTCTACCACTGCCACAACGGCTTTGTCAATACCGCGTTTGAGGTCGAGTGGGTTAGCGCCCGCCGTCACATTCTTGAGTCCCACGCTCACAATAGCTTGTGCAAGGACTGTTGCAGTCGTTGTGCCATCACCGGCTTGATCGCCAGTCTTGGAGGCTACTTCTTTAACTAATTGTGCACCAAGGTTCTCTGCTGCGTCGTTTAGTTCAATCTCTTTCGCTACAGTCACACCGTCTTTGGTGATATGTGGAGCACCGTATTTCTTGTCAATAATCACATTGCGTCCCTTAGGACCAAGTGTTACTTTTACTGCGTTGGCCAATTGGTCAACACCACGCTTCAGCGCTTCACGCGCCTCTACATTATAAGTTATATCTTTTGCCATATGATGTTAGATGTTAGATGTTAGATGTTGGATGTTAGATATTAGGGTTTATTTTACGATGGCAAGCACATCGCTTTGGCGCATGATCAGGTATTTCTCACCTTCAAACTCTAATTCGGTACCCGCATATTTGCCATATAGAATAAAATCACCCTCTTTGAGAAGCATTTTCTCGTCTTTGGTTCCTTCGCCCGTGGCAATCACTTCTCCGCGAAGTGGTTTCTCTTTAGCACTATCAGGAATGATAATACCGCCAATTGTTTTCTCTTCTGCAACCGCTGGTTTAACCAACACGCGGTCTGCTAATGGTTGAATTTTGCTCATAGTATTTGTTTTTTTATATGTTGTGCTTAATAGTTGTGCTTAATAAAGGTATATTACCTACATTATGAAATGTTGCAAATTTTATGCCAAAAGCAAAATTATAAGATTTAGTATATCAAAACCTGCCAAAATGTCAGTTTTTGCGTGAAATTATGAATATAAACTATAAAAATTTGCATATTTAATTTATTTATACTATCTTTGCGGACGAATATATATCTAATAATATGAGAAAGACTATTTATTTCGTGTTGATAACTCTTGTTCTTTGTGTTACAACACATGTGCAAGCCGTAAATCCGACAGATGACCCGCATTTATTTTGTGATTTTGAGTCTCCTACAGTTTTGCCTGCTTCTCAGTTTCACGCTCCTGATGGTGGTGGAATGGTTAGTGTAGTTGCTAACCCCTACAAAACGGGGTTAAATACCAGTAATACAGTGCTTAAAATAGTTTCGCCTGCTGGCGCTAACTGGGGAGGCGCTATTTTTAATGAAATTAGTAAAGGTGAGACATTCATGAATGCCTTGTATGGTGTAGAGTCAGTAACTGGTTACGATGTGGTGAGTTTTCTTATGTATCGCGAGGCCAATGCTAATGTGCCGCAATTGAAAACGGTGGATATAGATGACGATGGACATACGGATTTTGCGTATTTGGATTTAACACCACTTGCTATAGATGGAGATCGAAACTATGCAGCGAATGGTACTATTAAAACGGGACAATGGCAGAAAGTGGAGTATAGTGTTACTCATTGTCATAATAGTGGTATAAAATTCATTTATATTATGCCTGACCGATTAGGTAGTTCAACGGTGTATATAGACGATATTATCTTTGGACAAGATATGGAAAAGCCTGTAATGGGTTCCGCTACATGCGGCACATCTACGGCTGGAAGTATTTCACTCTATGTGACAGCCACAGATAATCTATCTAATCCTGTTAATCATTATATGGTTTCAATGGATGGAACATTGGCAAATGCTCAGGATGTAAAGGCTACAAATGGTGTGCTGACAATCTTTGGATTAGATGCAAATACTACTTATACTTTTACCATTTGGGCGAAAGATTATGCAGGAAATGTTTCAGATAATTATACGACAGTGACATGTGCTACAACTAATGCCGCTTCTGGTAATTATTGCCGAAAACCAGTAACGGCAGCTGGGCATACCATCTATGTCTCTTGCGAAAAAACAGCGGCAAATACCTATGTACTTACTATTGAGAGTGATGAAATAATGACAGGATTAGGCGGAAGCCATTGTCATGTGAATGGAAATCAGGCTTATCAGATGAATATTAATGGTCGTTATGTATTGAGTCCTGATGGCAAGAAAATAACTTGTACCATTATTTCTACTACCGATCCTGATTTCTATACACCTCTTTATGTACTTATGCCCGGAGAAGTGGTTTTTCAGCAACCAGTAGGCGTTATATGGGGTGTTTGTACAGTTGAAGAACCTCCCGTTGTGGAACCACCTGTAGTGGAACCACCTGTAGTGGAGCCGACGGTGATAAACCATCCGCAGATAGAAATATGTATTGGTGATTCAATTGGTTTGAAAGGCGCAGAAAATGGTCCGTGGATGTGGAATACTGGAGATACAACGCAGATGATTTTGATACTAGGAATGGTGGAAGGAACGGAGACTTATACATGTACAACGGATTTGCAGATAGATAATTATATCGTCAATGTGGTTGATTGTACACCGCCAGCAGAACCTTGTACAGATTTAATCTACCGCAAATGGAATGATGTGCTTTTTGTGGATAATGGAGATAGTCTTTTTGTTGCATATCAATGGTACAGAGATGGGCAAGCGCTGGAGGGGGAGACAAAGCAGTATTATTATACTGCAGGTCAATCTATGCAAGGTGATGGACATGAATATCATGCAGTTGCTTTCCGTGCAGATGGAACAGAAGTTCATTCTTGTGCTTATGTATTTGAAGCATTTACACGGAGTGCCGATTTGAACCCGGGGAATGAGCAAAATATTCAACTCTATCCAAACCCTGTATGTAGGAACATGCCTGTGCATGTAGTAGGAGCAGGAGAAGAAGAACCACTCTTAATCCTATATAATGCCATGGGTCATAAGATAGCGCAATATAAAGGTGTAGAGTTCGTGGTGAATCTGCCTGCTGGTTGCTATATATTACAGGTGTTAGATACAAAAAATCAGCCCATTTGCCGAACATTGATAGTGGAATAAAACATTTAAAAAGATGCGTAAAACGATAGTTTTGTTTGTATTTCTTCTTATATGTCTGCTTACAGGGCAGGCGCAGCAACGCGGAGACTCTTTTTTTGAGTTTTCAGCAGGGGGAGGTTGGAGTACAATCACTTATTCATTGCAAGGCACTCCTATCACATTAGATGCGAAACAAATGGGGAGTTATGGTTTGTCTTTTCATGTAGGGTATGGTTTCTTTTTACATCCCAATGTGGGTGTAGGAATAGGCGCAGATGTGAGCCGCTACGGTGCCAATGCGCGTATGAATGGAGAAGTAACTTGGATAGGCGTGGCAGATACGGATGGTGAGAAATATAACCACTATGCTAATGTCAGTATGTGGCATGATACTCAAGAACTATATTATATAGAAGTGCCATTAGCGCTTTATTTCTTTATTCCTACTAACTCTGCATTGAACCTTTCTGCACAAGTAGGTGTTAAATATGCGTATCCGTTCCTGCAAAAAACGGCATTTGAAGGTAATGTTACACATGTTGGATACTACCCCCAGTGGGCACTCACTTTGAGGGATATACCCAACCATGGTTTTTATACCGAAGAATTATCAGGACGAGGACAAGTAGGTATAGAACACCAAATGATAGCTTTTGCCAAGCTTGGGGTGACGGTACCAATAGGGCAAAAGGTTTCTTTCTTTTCAAATCTATATGCTTCGTGTGGAGTAAGAAATATTATGGGGAGTGTTGAGGATAATCAAGAACTTGGGTTTAGAACCAATACGGAAGAAGCAGCACAAGTGCATCCTTTTATACCAATAGCAGTTTCATTATGGGATACAAATGTGCCTTCTGGTAAGTTCTTACCCGTCTCTGTGGGCTTAGAACTCGGAGTGAGAATACATTTAACCTCTAATACTCGGAAATTTCCGTGCCGTTGTTTGATGGATAATTAGTGCCTACTATCATCAAAGTTATGTAGATCGTATTGTTATAATGACATAAACCGATGAGGCAATGGGATATAACGGCTTATACCTATTTGAATCATAGCGTTAAAAACTTCTGTTGGGGTAGGGACTTTGTAGTCCATTTAGAAAATGCTGGATTCATAGAAGCCTGCTACCAGACGCAAACATTCGGAATAAGTACAATCTATATGGCTACTAAAAAATAAATGGTATGATAATTGATTTTAATACTTTACCCTTTGAGAAATTGCCTAATTTTAAGGGAGGAGAAGGATTTTTTGAGGTACAGATGTATTGGGATGGGAATATGCGCATTATGCATGGTAAATTAGCACCGGGTGCGTCTATCGGCCTGCATACGCATGAAGGAAATTGTGAAATTCTGTTTTTGATACACGGAACGGCTACTTTATTGGAAGACAACAAGCAAAAGGTTTTACAAGCTGGTCAATGCACTTATTGTCCTAATGGATATGCGCATAGTTTGATTAATACCGGAAGTGAAGAGGTAGAGTTTTATGCTGCTGTGCCGAAGCAATAAACTTATCTACGACCTTTAGTTTTGTAATAGTTGTCTATAACATTACATTTTTCGCAATCGGACCAACTATATATGATGGTGATGCCTAAATGATACCAACCATCGTTCCATCTGATTTGTTCTTTGCCGTAACGGTCAACATAACTTCCAAAACTACCGCCCATAGATATGCCTTCGCTGTTTTGAGAAGGAGCGAGAGGATATGCGTCTAAATTCATATAGTGGGTGTCAACAACACCTTCTTGTATCATCATTTCTATTCCCAAACTCCAAGAGCGGTTCAGTTGCCAATTGTATCCAATGGCCAATTGTAACATTGGTAGAAATCCGAATGTGTTGCCGCGCACAGGTTTAAGTTCCTTTCCGCTTGGTGTGCTTTTGTTGTACCAAAATTCAAAATTGCTGATGATACTTGCTGTAAAAGCAACACCTCCGTATAGAAAGAAACCAGCGCGAGAGAAAGGATAGTATTCAACACCTACGGATGGTTGGAGAATGAAGGATTGGAATTTGCGATAATCTTTACGAGGTGGGGTGAGGAGGTCAAACTTGGCTTTGTTGTTTCCACTAAGTGTTCCGCCTAAAAAAGAATAGCGAAGATTCGTGTGGTTACCAATGGGCATTATATAACCTATAATAAGCGAACCGCCATAACTGAGGTTTTCCTTGTTAAAACCACCATTGAAAGCAACTCCCTCATTATCTACATCCCCAAAATAATACATGGCGTTGGCTGTAATGAAGAAGCCATTGCTGGTATATGGGTTGCGAGTAGTGTATAGGCCAGTGCGCTTGTTTGGGGTCTTGGACCAAACCATGCGTTTGCCTTGAACGGCATATGCGGAAATAGAATGGGTAAGGAAATAGATTACTAAAAACGATAGGAATATGAACCGGTACTTTCTCATGATACAAAAAAACAAAGATACTGATACTCTTAAACACAGGCTGTATCACAACCGGCTGCAAAGGTAAACGATATTTATATTGTATAGATTAGCAAAAAAGGAACCCGAAAGTTCCTTTTTTTGTAGTGCTACCGGGAATCGAACCCGGGTTTACGGCGTGAGAGGCCGTTGTCCTAGGCCACTAGACGATAGCACCCAGACACTTTTTTTCAAAAGCGAGTGCAAAGGTACTGCTTTTTTTTGAATTGACCAAATAATTTGAAAAAAAAATGATAAAATTAGTGTTTTTTTTGTGTATGTGCGATAATTTTCGTAAATTTGCACGCTATTTATTAGATTAGAGTATGAATACAAATTTTGGTTTTGTTCGTGTGGCAGCCGCAGTGCCCACAATGCGTGTGGCAGATTGCGTCTATAATGCTTCGCAGATTAAGCTTCAGATAGACGAGGCGCTGGCTTTAGGCGTGGAGATAATCTGTTTTCCCGAGTTGAGTCTCACGGGATATACTTGTGGAGATTTGTTTTTTACACAGCAGTTGCAACAGAATTGTATGAAACAATTAGAGGAATTGTGCGCTTATACGCGCGGCAAGTCTCTTATTGTGCTCGTCGGAGCTCCGCTTAAGGTGGGTAATGATTTATTCAATTGTGCTTTTGTGATGACTGATGGAGAAGTAATTGGCGTGGTTCCAAAGGTTAACCTGCCTAATACGGGTGAGTTCTACGAGAAACGATGGTTCACCAGTGGACGTGCTACTCGTGAATCGAATGCAGGTGTTATTGCTCCTCGCATACCTAAAGTGGAATTATGGAGTGGAGAGGTGCCTTTTGGAGTGGATTTGATTTTCGCTACACGCAATTATACCTTTGGAATAGAGGTGTGCGAGGATTTGTGGAGCCCACTTCCTCCATCTACCCAATTGGCTATACAAGGAGCTGAATTGATATTTAATTTGTCCAGTAGTAACTGTGTGGTGGGGAAACATGCTTTCCGTAGGCAGATGATCACGCAGCAGTCAGCACGTGTGCATTGTGGATATATATATACTTCTTCTGGGGTAGGCGAGTCTTCTACGGATGTGGTCTTCTCGGGTAGTACCTATATAGCAGAGAACGGAGCTTTGTTGTCCGAAGGAGAACGCTTCCAACGCGCCAGTTCGATGATAGTGCAGGAGATAGATGTGGAGCGTTTGCGAATAGACCGGCAACGCAATACAAACTTCACCAAAGACCAAACAGGGCATTACCGTCTGGTTAATGTGGCGCCGATAGAAACGGAAATGGAGTTTACAGAACCCATTCATCGCCATTTCTCTGCAAGTCCGTTCTTGCCTAAGAAAGAGCAAGAAGATAGTTATTGCATGGATGTATTCTCTATACAAACCAACGCGTTGGCACGCAGATGGGAGCACACGCACGCAGAAACTTTGGTTTTAGGTATTTCAGGCGGACTAGATAGCACCTTGGCGCTCTTGGTATGCGTGCAGACTGCGGATTTGCTTGGTTACGATCGCGAGCGTATAATAGGAGTGACGATGCCTGGCTTTGGTACCAGTGACCGCACATATCAGAATGCGCTCCAAATGATGGAGCAATTAGGTATCACCCATCGCGAAATAGATATATGTGATATCACCACGCAGCACCTCAATAGTATAGCGCACGATTTGGATAATCATGATATTACATATGAAAATGCGCAAGCGCGTATGCGCACGCTTATCCTTATGAATCTTGCCAACGAACTCAATGGACTCGTGGTAGGAACAGGCGACTTGAGCGAATTGGCGCTTGGATGGGCCACCTATTGCGGCGACCAAATGTCTATGTATGGTCTGAATGCAGGAATACCTAAGACGCTTGTTAGATACATGGTGCGATACGCAGCTGAAAATCTCTATACAGACGAGTTGCGACAAATATTACTTGACGTAGTAGATACCCCTGTTTCGCCCGAGTTGCTGCCTACTAATGAGGAGGGAGAAATAGCACAAAAGACAGAAGATAAAGTGGGACCATATGAATTGCATGATTTCTTTATCTATTATTTCTTACGCTATGGATTCACACGCGAGAAAATACGCTACATGGCCATCCAAGCCTTTGAGGATAGTTATACAGAAGAACAAATAGATAAATGGTTGGCAGTCTTTATGCATCGTTTCTGTACACAGCAGTTCAAGCGCACTTGTATGCCAGATGGACCTAAGGTGGTAAGCGTCAGTCTCTCACCACGAGGCGACTGGAGAATGCCATCCGACGCAAGTTGTATTTAATTTTCGGTGTCCCGAAATACCAATATATCGATATCTCGAATAATATGACAATAAAAGAAAACATATCCCTTTTACCCTATAATACATTTCGTATAGAGGCTCGTGCTAAACTCTTCGCGGAATATAAAAGTGTGGATGAACTGCGTCAATTATTAAAGGAATACCAGAACGAACAAATCCTTCATATAGGCGCAGGCAGTAACCTCCTTTTCACTCGCGATTTCAATGGACTCGTTTTGCATTCAGCCATGCGTAGGGCAAGGGCGCTGGATGAAGATAACGAATATGTGCTTATTGAGGCGGAGAATGGTTTGGTGTTGGACGAACTCATAGAGCAATTATGCGATATGGGGCTTTCGGGTATGGAGAACCTCAGTTATATCCCCGGTGAAGTGGGGGCGTCTGCCGTTCAGAATGTGGGTGCGTATGGCGTAGAAGCGAAAGATGTTATTGTGCAAGTGAAAGCAATAGAAATAGCCACAGGCAACGAACGCATTTTTACCAATGAGGAATGCCAATATGGCTATCGCGATAGTATCTTTAAGAATGAATTAAAGGGCAAATACATCATTACAAGCGTCGTATACCGCCTTGATAAACAACTGACACCTAAATTAGAATACGGCGGGCTTGCGTGCGAAGTGAGGAACGGTAACTCTGTATTGTCCATTCGCGAAGCAACAATTCGCATACGTAAACAAAAACTACCCGAAGTAAATGAAGTGGGAAGCGCAGGTAGTTTTTTTAAAAATCCTGTGGTACCAGAAGAACAAGCAAACGCTCTGCTCGAGCAATATCCCGATATGCCACACTTCCCTTCACCTCAGGGAGAGGAAAGGTTCATTAAAATCCCTGCGGCATGGCTCATTGAGCAATGTGGATGGAAAGGCAAGAAACTTGGTGGAGCACAATGTTATCCCAAGCAACCACTTGTACTCATCAATGCCGATAATGCTACATCCGAGGAAATAGTCAACCTTGCATCGGCAATATGCGCAGATGTGAAAACAAAATTCGGCATTACAATCTCACCCGAGGTGAACTATATATAAATCGTAAATGACTAAATCGTACATATCTTTATGGCTACATTTGTAATCGAAGGAGGACATAAACTACATGGTTCAATCACGCCCCAGGGCGCAAAAAACGAGGCATTGCAAGTATTGTGCGCAGTGATCCTAACCAAGGAAACAGTGGTTATTGATAATCTGCCAAATATCTTGGATGTCAATAATCTCATCGACTTATTGGCTTCTATTGGAGTGACAGTTGAAAAACTTGCAAAAGGTAAATATGCATTTACTGCCAGCAATTTGGATATCAACTATCTCCGCAGTGCTGATTTCCTCAAGAAATGCAATAAACTGCGTGGTTCTGTTATGCTCATCGGTCCGCTTTTGGCGCGATTAGGAGAAGTGACATATGCCAAACCAGGTGGAGATAAGATAGGTCGTCGTCGTTTGGATACGCACTTCCAAGGAATGGTAAACCTCGGCGCTACATTCACATATGACCAAGATTTGCTGGCATACCGCTTTGAGGGCAAAAACCTCAAAGGCACTTATATGCTGCTTGACGAGGCTTCGGTGACGGGTACTGCCAATATTATCATGGCGTCTGTTATGGCAGAAGGAACAACTACTATCTATAATGCCGCTTGTGAACCATACCTTCAGCAGTTGTGTAAGATGCTCAATGCGATGGGCGCGAAGATTAGTGGAGTGGGATCTAACCTCCTGACGATTGAAGGAGTGAGCGAACTGCACGGAGCACAACATACACTTTTGCCAGATATGATTGAAGTGGGATCATTCATTGGAATGGCAGCTATTACGGGCTCTGAACTGCGTATATGTAATGTGGCGTACAATGAATTGGGCATCATACCTGATACCTTCCGCAAACTTGGCATACAAATTGATGTGCAAGGAGATGATATCATTATCCCTGCCCAAGAGCATTACCAGATTGAGTCCTTCTTGGATGGGTCAATACTTACAATAGCTGACGCACCTTGGCCTGGACTAACACCTGACCTCTTGTCGGTTTTGCTTGTGGTAGCTACTCAAGCCAAAGGGTCGGTACTTATCCATCAGAAGATGTTTGAATCGCGTCTCTTCTTTGTGGATAAACTGATTGATATGGGGGCACAGATTATTCTTTGCGACCCACACAGAGCGGTTGTGGTAGGACATGACCATACACGCCAACTCAAACGAAATAATATGACATCGCCTGATATCCGTGCAGGAATTGCTATGCTGATAGCTGCTCTATCGGCAGATGGAATCAGTAAGATTGACCATATAGACCAAATAGATCGTGGATACGAGGATATAGAAGCACGCCTCAATGCCGTCGGCGCACACATCACGAGAGAGGAGTAACATCCCAATATCCCGAAAAATAAACAATAGCATATGAAAAAATACCTAATTATATTATTTGCATTATTTCCGCTGTTGGTGGCAGCACAAATGGTGCAACCAGTTAAATGGACTGGAGAACTCATGAACGATAGTGTGCGTATCAAAGCGCAGATAGAAAAGGGATGGCACATGTCCATTATTGAGTTCGGAGACCGCGAGTTTGCACAGGAATACGCGGATTCTTTCGTTGTAACTATTGCAAAAGCAGAACTGACGCCTATCCGTTTTAATGCGTGTAATGATGTGATGTGTACTGCCCCTGAAGTGTGGGAATACCAAGACAAAGTACCAAGTGACGAAGTGCCAAGTGGCGAAATGCAGGCAAATACAGACGGCTCGCTCCTCTGGATATTCCTAATGGGCTTCTTAGGCGGTCTGTTGGCGATATTCACGCCTTGTGTATGGCCTATCATTCCGATGACCGTCTCTTTCTTCCTTAAGCGTACAGATAAAGGGGCTGCGAACGCTATCCTATACGGACTGAGTATTATCATCCTCTATGTGGGACTTGGATTGCTCATAAGTGCTATCTTTGGTGCGTCAGCACTCAATGACCTCAGTACGAATGCGGTAGTAAATATCATTTTCTTCCTCATTTTGATTATCTTTGCACTTTCCTTCTTTGGACTCTTTGAAATAACGCTACCAGACTCATGGTCCACAGCATTAGATAACAAGGCGCGCTCTACAGGCGGATTTCTCAGCATACTGCTCATGGCGTTCACGCTTGTCATTGTCTCTTTCTCTTGTACAGGACCTATCATCGGTACTTTGTTAGTGGAGGCTGCAGGACAAAGTCTCTTGGCGCCAGCGGTGGGAATGTTAGGATTTGCTATCGCCTTGGCATTGCCGTTCTCGCTCTTTGCTATGTTCCCACAATGGATAAAGAAGGCACCGCGTTCAGGTAGTTGGATGACTTCCTTTAAGGTTGTTCTTGCTTTCCTTGAACTCGCATTAGCTCTTAAGTTCCTCAGCGTGGCTGATCTCGCTTATGGATGGGGAATACTACCTCGTTGGCTCTTTATTGCCATATGGATAGCATGCTTTGCGGGCATTGGAATATACTTGCTATGGAATATTCGTGGTCTATCTACAACGCGCAAGATAATCCGTACTATCGTGATTATTCCGTCTTTCGTCTTTGCTGCGTACCTCGTACCGGGATTGTGGGGAGCGCCAGTAAAAGCCATTAGTGCTTTTGCGCCACCGATGGAGATAGAAGGACGAGAGGTTTTCCATGATTACGAAGAAGGAATGGCATATGCTCGCCAAACGGGCAAACCGGTGGTTATAGATTTTACAGGCTATGGATGTGTCAACTGCCGTAAGATGGAAGCCTATGTGCTGGATAACGATAGTGTAAAGGCACGCTTGCAGAATTATGTGTTTATCGAACTGTATGTGGATGATAAACGCCCTTATAATCAACAAGATGGTCAATTCTCCGTTGGCGATTATAACTCACGCATTCAGCGTGAGCAGTTTGGGGCGAATGCTCAACCATTCTATGTGCAGTTGGACAAGGACGGCAACCAAATCGCAGAACCTATCGCATTCACCACCGACCCAATGGAATTTATTAACTGGCTAAAATACTAACCATATGAAACGCTCATACGACACCAAGCGTCCACCTGAAAAAGAAATGATTTTTGGTATCCGCGCTGTTATTGAAGCAATTGATGCTGGTAAGGCATTGGATAAGGTACTATTGCGCCGCGATATGTCTTCCGCAATAGGTAAAGAACTATTGCTCAAATTGGAGGGAACCAATACGCCTATTCAGCGTGTACCCGTAGAGAAACTGAACCAATTCACCGATAAGAACCATCAAGGAGTGATTGCTTTTATCAGTCCGATAGAGTTCTATCCATTAGAAAACTTAGTGCAATCGCTCTATGACGAAGGTAAAACTCCATTGCTTATGCTCTTGGATGGCGTAACTGATGTGCGTAATTTCGGTGCTATTGCGCGTACGTGCGTTTGCGCGGGTGTACACGCTATAATAATAGGAGCGCGTGGAAGCGCAGCTATCAATGGCGATGCAGTGAAGGCATCTGCTGGCGCATTACACTCATTACCAATCTGTAAGGTGGAGAACTTGCAGAATACATTGCAATACCTCCGCGATAGCGGGTTGCGTATCGTGGCGGCCACAGAGCACACCGAGCGCAACTATACGGAAGTGGATATGACGCTTCCTACTTGTATTGTCATGGGCTCGGAGGAAAAAGGTATATACGAGGAAAACCTTAAATTGTGTACAGACCAAGTACGATTACCGATGACAGGTGTTATCGAATCGCTCAATGTGTCTGTGGCGGCAGGAGTCTTTATCTACGAAGCCGTACGACAAAGAGGCGGAGTGAACTAATATCAAATTATTCCCTCTGTTCTAAAAATCTAGGAGTCTAGAAATCTAGAGCTCAGGAAATCCAGCTTTCAAAACAAAAATGCAAATAATCCGCCAAAGACTTGCATCATTGCAAAATTATTACTATCTTTGCAGCGTTAATTTATACCACTGGGCTCAATAGTGTAAAAAAGTGAGTACATTGTGACATTATAGCGTTTGCTATTTGTTTGGAATACATGCCTTGAAACCCGGAGCATTCTTCCAACGGAATGGGAGAAGCGGTCTCCGCCTAAGAGGGCATAACATAAATACATAGATACAAGTGTGTATCGTTTTAATTATTTACTTTATTGAGGAGTAATTCAATCTTCGACAAATTAGAATAGACTTCCGCGATATAGTGAATGTTCGCACCGTGAGTGTGGACTTTCTGCGTATATTGGAGTCTATAGGAGTCGAAGCCTGAATTACCCGATATAACAGAAGTCCACACTTTTTTTGTGTGATTTCTACACGCAAAAAAGTGTAAGGGCGCTTGCTAAAGCTTGCAAAAACGACGCAAAAGTACAACTAATTTACGATATACGCAAGCGCACATCGCAAAAAGGACCAACAAGAACCATATATATGTCATAAAAAAGCAGTACCTTTGCAGCGAAAAAACAACTTAAAATGTATCTTACTCAATAATCTATCAATTTAAATTATTATGAATAAATTTATGAACAAGTGTGTAACTGCTATTATTTGTGGCATTGCCATTATAATGGCAGGTTGTGGTGGGACTTCTAATGGAAAACCTATGTCTGGTCAGCAGTTAGCTGAGTATCAAGAGACAATAGCCAAAGTGCAAAAGGTGGAAGATTTACTCTGTGAAATCAATGGTGTGAAAATGGATGCAACTGACGCACTTCAACTATCTCAATTAGCAGATCAACTATGCTATACCTATGATGCCAATAGATTGGACTCGGCTTCTGTTGTCAAATGCCAAGCGCTGCAACAACGCATAGAGGAACTTCAGCAACAGATTCACCAAACTATCAAGCAAAATATACACAATATTTATGTGCCTATTGTGAATGATGATGATTGCCTATTGGAGAAGAAAACCACCTATCCTGTTTATCTCAAGCGTGGAGAGAAACTGCATGTAAACATCACTACCAAACGCGCAGCAACACTCAAGGTGTACAACTACGACTCGCATTCAACACTGAAGACTATCTCTGGAAAAACATCGTTTAAGTTTACTGTGGATATTGAAAACACAGCTATTTATTTAGTAGAAATCAATCCAGGTAACAGCTCACAATATGCATCTATTCATATCGCCTATACAGCCAACCAAGTTGATCGCCTCACTCCTACGCAAGTTAACGAACGCACAGTAGAAGCGAAGCAGGGTGACTTCCGTGCATGGTCGGTCAAGGGAATAAAGATGACCCCTATTTTGGATGAACCTCGCAAGTTTACACTTCGTGGGCAGTTGAAGGCAGCGTTTTCTGGTTCATATCGTGGATTAGTGGCTATTGAAGTGCCTGCGGGTTCAACAGATATTCTTTATAGCATGCGTATCTCTACCAACGAAGCTGACCGCAGCAGCGATGGTGAATTTAACGATAATATGAATGCCTCCTATCGCAAAATCAAGTCACTGGGTTTGCCTATATACGAATCTACTCGTAGTTCAGGTATCTTGAATACTATTTTGGGTGAATATACTCCATTGCGCGAGGAAGATGCGTATATCAATATGTTCGTTTTTAGTAGTTCTTCGCAAGCCAAGAAATTTCAAGATGGCATAGCTACCACCAAACTCAGTTATGAGGTTAATAGTTCTATTATGGGTATGCAATCCAGCAATGGTCGTATCCCTGTGAAAGGTCGCAAGACTATCTATTTAGGCTTTGAAAACGAGCGCATGCGCTATAATAACTATGTATGGGTGGAGGTGCTGGCATCAAAACCTATTAACGAGTATTTCAAATCAGAGTATTATATCAATTAGTAATACGGCTTAATTATGGCAAGAATTCCAGGACTCAGTTTCTCGCTCAAGCGAGCAGTAGGCAACTCGGGCTTAAAGACCAAAGTCGCCCGTGCAGTAGGTATCCCCACCACCAAACAAGGCCTCGAGCGCAAGATCGGTGGTGCCATCCTCAAAGGCTTAACAGGTAAAAAAAGAAGATAAACGGACAACGCTCGCAGTCCTCAAGTTGCGGGCATAATTAATCAATTATTAAACATTTTACAACTATGGCAGAAATTAAATTAACTGGCAACATGAAGGTTAAGACCCTCAAGGCTGATTTCAAAGAGGCATTTGGTGCAACTCTCCGCGTGTACAAAAATGCATCTTGCAAAGCTGGCTTCGCTGATGACAACGCGACTCTCGCATCTATCCGCGCTGAGGGCGCTAAGGGTGGCGAGTTGAAGATCGTTGGTAACATGCAAGTAGGCAACTTCGAGAAGAAGATCGCTGAGATGTACGGTATTGGCGTTCAAGTAGCTAACGCTGATGATAGCGCTTTGGCTGACAACGGTGGCACTATCGCTGCTGCTGGTCGCGCTTAATCCAAGTGACCATACAACAAGGCAGGTGGGCTTGACCGCCCACCTGCTTACTAAGGATATCACCCGTAGTCCTTAAGTTGCGGGCAACAACATAACTATTTTAAAAAAAAACAATTATGGCAAGTAAAGTACGAGTTTATGCTAAATCCCAAAAATGGGCAGCATTAGGCATTGTGGATGCTTATTTGAAAATGTATCCTCATGCAACATTGGAAGACATCAACAAAGCTTTTCCAAGAAACTTATTTGTGCAAACCGAAGATAACTTGGGTTTGTTCGTAACAATGGCTGAGAAAGCTAAAATGGCTCAAGCTACCGCTACCGATTTTGATGACCAACAGTTAGAAGAATGGAAGCGTACCCATCATTATTTAACCTTATCGGATGGTACTGACATCGCATTTACAGTTGCAATGTGGACCAAAGAAATGTTCGAGAAGATCACAGAGCAAGCCAAATTGTATGATATCGAAATCGCTAAGTACGAAGCTGCAGAAAAAGGTTTTGGCAAACGTGGTGAGTACACATTGGAGTACCTCAACGGCTATGTTCCACCTGTACCCACCAAGAAAGGTATGCCTAAATGGTTGTTGGTACTCATCGCAGTGTTGGGTATCGCAATAGTAGCATTGATCCTCTGGTTGCTCCTCGGCAAGAAAGCTGAACCACAAATAGTAGAAGTAGAGAAAGTGGTAGTGGTACACGACACCCTCTATATCCAACAAATCGCTGAGATTGAGAAGAACTTCAACGCTGCTGAATTTGAGCAAGGCAAAGCAGAACTCAATGAGGAGGCAAAATTCGTATTACATGATTTAGCTAAGGTGTTGAATGCACACACCGACATCAAACTCACAATCAAAGGTCACACTTCTGCAGAAGGAGATGCGGCTTTCAACCAAAAACTATCTGAAGCACGTGCAAAAGCAGCCGTTGATTTTTTGGTAGAGCGCGAAGGCGTTGCTGCTGAACAATTGTCATACGCAGGCATGGGTAGCTCTGAGTTGAAGAACACAGACAACCCAATGGCACCAGAAAACCGCCGTACCGAATTTATTATCGAATAATCACTCTTTAATAACTATCATAAACATGAAAACGAATTCTAAAGCATTAGCATCATTCTTGGCAGCAGCTGTCTGGGCTGATGG
>JAZNQB010000210.1:0-6539 GCA_045589995.1 Paludibacteraceae bacterium | reverse complement strand
TCCACGCACCGCACAGCGGTTGTGTAAGCCCGTGCGTGGTGTGGTGACGCGTTCTGCACGATTTGATTTCAAGCAGTATAGTGTGGCATTGCGCGTGGTAAAACATGAAAATGTGCTGGCAGTGCTGAGAGGAATGATAGTGCTGCAGGAACCTAATATCAATAATACCTATACTATTGTAATTCAACATGACCGCTATGTGAGTGTCTATCGCAATGTGGAGGCAGTGTTGAAAACGCAAGGTACAGCCGTGGAAGCAGGCGAATCTATTGGATTGATGGCGGGCGAACAAGAATTAGAATTTGAATTATGGGAGTCGGGCAAACCAGTAGATCCCGAAAAAGTGATAGTTTTCTAATGAAAAAGAAAATTGCAATATTAGGCAGTACGGGTTCGATAGGAACACAAACATTGGAGGTAGTTGCTACCTATCCTGAGCGCTATGAGGTGTATGCCCTTTGCGCACACCAAAGCATAGATAAACTTATACAACAAGCACGCACTTTTCACCCCGAAGTGGTGTGTATAGCCGACGAAACGCTCTATCCCGCCTTATGCGAGGCACTGAGTGACTTGGATATCAAAGTGTGGGCAGGGGAAGATGCTATCGCACAGATGGTAACTATGCCGAGTATCGATGTCGTCGTGGCAGCGATGGTAGGATATGCAGGTTTGCGTCCTACGATAGAAGCTATCAAAGCAGGAAAAACCATCGCACTCGCTAATAAAGAGACGCTCGTTGTGGCGGGAGAGATTATATGCGCTTTAGCACAGCAATACCACGCGCCTATACTGCCTGTGGATAGCGAACATAGTGCTATCTTCCAAAGCCTCGTGGGTGAGGATTATAGTGAGATAGAGAAAATTCTTCTCACCGCAAGCGGAGGACCATTCCGTACCTATACACTCGACCAAATGCGCCAAGTGACGGCAGCTGAGGCGCTCAGACATCCTAATTGGGAAATGGGAGCCAAGATAACTATCGACTCCGCAACGATGATGAATAAAGGATTCGAGGTGATTGAAGCTAAATGGCTCTTTGGCGTGCCTGTCGATAAGATAGAAGTGCTTATCCATCCGCAGTCCATTGTGCATTCCGCTGTGCAGTTTACTGATGGCGCTATCAAGGCGCAGTTAGGTGCGCCAGATATGCGATTGCCCATCCAGTATGCACTCTCTTTCCCGGAACGATTAGCAAGTGATTTCCCACGCGTGGACTGGACGCAGATGGCGCAACTCACTTTTGAGCAACCCGACTTACAACGCTTCCCTAATCTGCAACTCGCATACGAGGCTATGCGTAAAGGAGGTACGGCGCCTTGTGTGCTCAATGCAGCTAATGAGGTGGTTAACCTTGCGTTTAGACAAGACCGATGTGGTTTCCTACAAATGTCAGAAATTATCGCAGAGACGATGAATAAGACTTCTTTTATCCCATCACCTACCTACGAAGATTATGTGGCTATCGATAAAGAAGCACGCATCAAAGCACAGGAACTATTAGAAAACATCTAACATCATACATCATACATGATACAAGCATTACAATTAATTTTAGCACTCAGCCTTTTAGTACTCATCCATGAGTTAGGCCATTTTATGTTCGCACGCCTTTTCCATGTGCGTGTGGAGAAATTCTATATGTTCTTCAATCCACGCATTAGTCTTATCCGTGCCAAGAAAATCAACGGCAAATGGCAAGTGCGCTTCTTTGCCCCCAATGTGGAACCATCCATGGTGGAGGTGATAGACCCGTTGACAGGCGAGGCGAAAACCGATGAGAAAGGTCGTCCTGTCTATCGTCCTATGACCGAAGAGGAGTTGGCCGCGTTGCCTGAAGAGGATTGGCGTCGCTATCCAGATAATACCGAGTGGGGATTAGGATGGTTGCCTTTTGGTGGATACTGCTCCATAGCAGGAATGGTGGATGAAACCAAAGCGTCAACAGACTTGCCATCTGAACCGCAGGCATGGGAGTTCCGCTCTAAACCAGCATGGCAACGACTGCTCATCATTATCGGTGGTATATTGATGAACTTCGTTGGTGCTATAGTCATTTTCACTATGCTCCTATGGAACTATGGACAAGATATTCTCCCTTTGAAAAACATCCATACGGGTTTCTATTATTCAGAGGTATTGCTGCAAGAGGGTTTTGAACAGCAAGATAAAATACTCACCATCAATGGTGTTGTGCCCACAGACTTGAGTGAGATAGTACAGAAGATTGTTATAGAAGGGGAATGCGATGTACAAGTACTCCGCGGTACAGACACGATTATGCTGCATATGTCCGAGGATTTGGGTACTCGCTATTTAGCTATACAAAATGAGTTTGATAAGCAAGAGCGAGAGAAACAACGCGCAGATGAGAACTACCAGAAAAGAAGTTATGTGCTCATCACGGAGTATGTACCATTCGTGATAGATAGCCTTATTCCTGACCATTCGGCCTCAATAGCAGGCTTGCAGAAAGGTGATAGTATTGTCGCAGTGAATGGTGTGCCTACACCATGCTATGTGCAAGTAAGTCAAGAATTACAAAAATATCCATGCGATTCAATCACTATTGATTACTACCGTGGTGGACAAGCTCGCACCGCACAACTCTTCATCGGTGACCAAACAAAGATAGGCGCTTATCCTAAATGGAAATACGATTATTTCAAAGTAGAGCATACTGACTATTCCTTCTTACAATCTATCCCTGCGGGTATTCAGTACGGATGGGATATATTAGTAATGTATGTAAAGCAGTTCCGTTTGGTATTCACCAAGGAGGGGGCTCAATCATTGGGTGGTTTTGGCGCTATCGGAGGTATGTTCCCTGACCTATGGAGCGGATATGCATTCTGGCATATGACGGCTTTCTTAAGTGTGATTCTTGCCTTTATGAACTTCCTGCCAATCCCTGCCTTGGATGGAGGATACATACTCTTCTTATTGGTAGAGATGATCACGCGCCGTAAACCATCCGATAAATTCTTGGAGAAAGCCAACGAAATAGGTTTCTATCTCTTATTGGCTCTGCTCCTTTTTGCAAATGGTAACGATATATTCAAGATTTTCTTCTAAAAAGTACAGCATTTTGTAAAATCCCAAGTTTTTTCCCAATTCAAAAACTTGCCTATTATAAGCAAAAACACTACCTTTGCCGCGTCAAATCAATAATTACATGTGATGAAACGATTTATCTTTATTGTCTTTATCCTTATTCCCTGTATAGTGGGTGCGAAGAACCCTACTATCAGCGGTTATGTATTGGATATACAGACAGGCGAGCGCCTTATTGGCGCGACGGTGGTGGATAAGCGTTCGGGGATAGGTACTGTAACCAATGTGAATGGATTCTATTCCCTTACGCTTCCTTCTGCAGAGGTGTTGCTACAAGCAAGTTATGTTGGGTATGACGAAGGAGACTCATTGTCCTTCACTCTGCGTGCGGATACATTGGTGGAACTATCTTTGGTTTCTACGAATGTGTTGGCGGAAGTGGTGGTGGAGGGCGCTCAGTCGGTGTCGGGCGTGCAGTCGGCGCAGATGTCAGCCGTAGAAGTGCCTATCTCGCAAATCAAAGGTATTCCAGCGATAGGCGGAGAAGTGGATGTGCTCAAAGCTATACAACTGCTACCCGGCGTGCAGTCAGGTTCGGAAGGCTCGGCTGGACTATATGTGCGCGGAGGAGGACCCGACCAGAACTTAATTCTCTTGGACGGCGTTCCATTGTATTCGGTGAACCATATGATGGGTTTCTTCTCTGTCTTCAACGCCGATGCGATAAAAAATGTAACGCTATACGAAGGTAATTTCCCAGCGCGCTATTCGGGTCGTTTGTCGTCTATCGTGGATGTGCGGCAGAAAGATGGTGATGCGTATGGCTATCATGGTAATCTCACCATTGGACTCATCTCCACTAAGTTCAGTGTGGAGGGACCTATCTATTGGACCAAAGAGGAATGGAAGCGTTTTCGCAATAAAGAAGTGGTGAAGGCCAAAACTACCTTTAATATCTCCGCGCGACGCACATTGTATGACTTATTCATTTCGCCTATCATGTCCATCGTTACTTCCAGTTTGAATGAAGGAGAAGGTCACACAACAGGTGGATATTATTTCTATGATGTGAATGCCAAACTGACCCATACTTTCTCGGAGAATGACAAACTGAGTGCTTCTTTCTATATGGGTGATGATGTCGTTTATGCGCGTATGAAAGAGAGGTATCAGTCAGGCACGGTAAATGACAAGGCGTATATGAAAATGCGTTACAACTGGGGTAACCTCTTTGCCGCGCTCAACTATGAGCATCGATTCAATGGCCGCATGTATAATACTACGCAACTCAGTTTTACACGCTATAAATATAAATTAGGAGTAGGACAAGAGGTGGAATATAAAAACAAAGAGGAATACGACCGCGAGGAATTAGGCATGGAGTATGACTCGTATATCATGGATGTGATGGCTCAGACCAATTTTGAATGGCGTCCTAATCCTCGTCATGAGGTTCATTTCGGTGGTGGATATACCTATCATATATTCCGTCCGCAAGTGGGTAGAATAGGTTTTACCAATACAGATACAGTTACCACAACGATGGACACTACTTTCTCTATCGGCAGAACGCACCATACTCACGAACTAAATCTCTATATAGAGGATACCTATACCCCTTGTCATTGGTTTAAGATGAATGCAGGTCTGCATGCTACGCTTTACCATGCAGACGGTAGGTTCTTCCCATCCATCGAACCTCGTTTAGGTATGCGTTTCTTGCCGCATAAGGATGTGGCTATCAAGATGAGTTATGCGTATATGTCGCAGTATGTGCATATGCTTTCTAATAGTTCTGTATCGTTACCTACCGACCTTTGGGTGCCCATCACAGCCAATATACCTCCTATGCGCTCTATGCAAGCCGCAGTGGGGTTGACCTATAATGTGTGCAATCAAGTGGAGTTGTCTGTGGAGGGATACTACAAGAAGATGATCAACTTGCTCGAATACAAGGATGGGGCTTCGTACACCAGTGGACAAAACTGGGAGAAACAAGTCTGCGTGGGTGATGGGTGGAGCTATGGTGTGCAGTTCCTCGCGCAGCGCAAAGTGGGACCCGTCACGGGTTGGATAGGATATACATGGAGCCGCACCATGCGCCAGTTTGATAGACCAGGACAAGAAATCAATTTCGGCAAGCCATTCCACGCTAAATACGATAGAGAGCACGACCTGAGTATTACACTGCAGTACCGAGTGACGAAAAAATGGGAATTAGCGGCGACCTTTATTTATGGCACGGGTACACGCGGAACAATCGGCATGCAGAAATATGAGGACCATATGTATAGACCAGGTAGTTATAACAGCCCCATATATTATGTATCCGAGCGAAACAACTACAAGATGCCTGATTATCACCGCTTAGATATCGGTTCTACTTGGTATTTAAAGGATAAGAAACATGCTAATTTCGGGCATGTGCTCAATCTATCCGTATATAATGCGTACTGCAATTTCAATCCGTTCTTGGTATATCCGTCAGGAGATAAAATGTACCAATTAAGTCTCTTCCCTACCATACCAAGCTTGAGTTACACATTTAAATTTTAACCACTATGAAACATCTATTGTATATACTACCATTCCTTTTCGCAGCACTCGTGTCCTGCGAACGAGAAATACCATATAACGGCGAGTATGAGGACCCTAAATTAGTGATACAAACATCTCTGTGTGCAGGAGAAGATAATTTTATCTGCTATGTTAACCGCTCGTATTTCTTCTTAGAGCAAACAAACCCGAATGATAAGGAAGAAACAATAAAAAATCCTACCATAGAGATACAATCGGCACTGAATAAGTCCTTGCAAATAACATCAAGAATTCAGAGTGGTAATACGCATACGATCTCTCTTTCCCATCCGCTGCAGGCAAATGACACTATTCGCCTTATCGTTAGTCATCCAAGATATGGAACGGCGGTGGCAGAAGAGATTTTAATGCCTACCTTTGAACCAACACTCAAGTCCAGTGTGTGGGAACCAAAGAAAAAACAATGCCGATTTGTGTTTGATTTTCCTACTCAATACGAAAGACCTGATTTGGTGTTGTATATGAAGAGTTCTTTGTATTTTACAGTTAGGACAATAGTTACTAAAGAGCGCAATGATACAATACTTTCCTGTGATACAACAGATTACGTAAAAACAATCACAAATTTAAAATCAAATAATAAGGTCTTTGAATCGGAAAAGAATAATAAGTATGACAATGCTCAAATATATTATGGAAAAGTATTGTACTTTAACAACGCATATTTATCATCAAAAGGCGTAGAAATATATACAGATGATATTCTGTACGCTTATGACGATACCATGATAAATACCGCAAAGGATAGTACCATAACAACAAGAAATTATACATATATGTTGGATTCGTGTGTGTTTGATTTTGAAGCGCAAAGCCCAACAAAAACAATATTCAATAATTCTATGGCTGCCTATTGGGGAATGAACGATGATTATTACGACGAAATG
>JAZNQB010000209.1:0-4373 GCA_045589995.1 Paludibacteraceae bacterium | reverse complement strand
AGAATTTCGTGCTTTCTTGAAATCCTCGCCCGTAAGCCTATATTTCGGCATTGCAAATGGATTTACCAACTCGGCTTTTCGCTCATCGGTTACATTGCTTAATAGCACATATCCTAATGGCTCCAATGCCATTATACGCCTGCACGCATCGGCTTTACTGCTTGCAAGGGTAATAGCCTGTCGCAAATTCTTTTCAATGATATCTTCAGTAAATTGTTGTGTGCAGAAGAAAGAAGTATCTATGGGAGTGACATCTTCCACGCACGTTTCATGTGTGTTCGTTTCTTTAGAATTTTCTCCTTGATAAAAATTTACAGAGGTATTATCGTGAATGTCGATGTGGTCACCGGCATAATAGATTCCATGAAAATGGACTTGAAAAATAATTGGTCTCATGATTCAATGAATGAGACAGCGGACATAAAAAGCACAGGCAAGCGGGACTCATAGATAAGAATAAAGTCGACAACTTTCTGCAAAGCCCCGTTTACCTGTGCACGACACAAGTAACAGGGACATATTCTATTGCAGAAATGAAGTTGTCGACTTTTATCTATGAAGTAATATGCCTGCTCGCACAAATTGTGCTAAATATTATGTCCTCCCATTTATAGTCTAAGAGCCGACTAAAATCCGCCGCAAAATTACTACTTTTTTTTGAATTATACAAGCTTTTTTATAATTTTATCCTCAAATTGCCTATTTCGTACCACTCAAGATACCATTTTCTTTGTCCTCGTTATTTATACGTTTCCCATTTTCGCGATGTTGGGTACCGAAATCAAGGTTGCAATGGAAATTAAGAATGAGCATCTGGCGGAAATCCCGCATCTCGGCGTGCTGTGTGTTAGGAGCAAGAGCGGAGAGGTCTTTGGTCTCGATGCTGTAGCCCTTGACGGAGAATGGGTTCATCAGCATCGCACGGAAGCCCCATTTGTCGGCATTGTAACCGAGCCCGATATGGTGGTAGAACTCGCCGTACTCCAGCGTCTCGCCCCAGAGGTTATTGCTGCGCGTGGTCACTTCGCCGAAGAACTGCCAACCCTTGTACATGCCCATGATACTGGCGCGAACGCCCGGATTGAAATGTTTGTGCGTGTAGGAATTGCCAAGGCTTACATAGTAATTGGCGAATGGCGCGACGGTGAAGATCAGGCTGTTATTGAGCACGCGCACTTGCACACTCGGAGCCACTTGCAGCCGATGAAAACCGCGGTGGTTGGCGTAGGTGCGGATGGCGTATGACTGACCGTCAATCAGTTGCTCGTATGTCTCGTCCATAATTGGTTTGTGGTCGTATGAGTAGTTCGCCCAAAGGTTCAGATTGACGTGTTTGGACTGCCAAGAGAGTTCCATCTCATTGGCAACGAACATAACGGGTTTGAGATTCGGATTACCTTGCCGGATCTGGTATTTGTCAATCTGTTGCGCTGCGTCTGACATGGCAGACAGCGAGGGCTGGTAGCCCGACACATAACCTTTGTATTTCCAGAACACACCCTTGCCGAAGTCATAACTCAGCGTCAGTTGCGGACGGGCAATCCAGTTCGACGATTTCTGTCCGGCTTGCTCGATATATGTGTGCATGGCACCGATACCAGCTGCGTAAGAAAACTTGCCGACGCGCTGCTGCACTTCCGCAAAAGCGTAGGTCTCTGCGGTGGTCATATTGACGGTTGCACTGGCACTGCCGAGATAGGTATTCTCCATCCATTGCTGGTTGTGGCGTACGCCGACCGTCAGGGCGATGTTCTCCCAATCCTTTTCATAGATAGCTTCGCCGATGAGCGAGTATTTGTTGCCCTTTACGCGCGAGGTCACATCGGTTGTATTGGCAACCGTTTCGCCAAGCGGCGTTTGCTCAAAACGGCGGTCGTTACTACTATTGATATATGTACCTACAAGGTCGAAATACAAGTGGTGGTCGTTCGGCAGATTATGCTCGTAATAGATGTCCAACGAGGGCGAAATGGATTGGGTGCTCTCGTGGTCGTGAATGGCAAAACTGTCCGTGCCCTGATATAGATACGAATCGCGGTTGGTCTGCGAGTGCGGCATGAATAGCATGTTATCGCGCAAGGCAATCTGGAGCATGTTTTTCTCGCCGTTTGTCCAGTTATAGGTCAGTCCGAGATTGACAGGATTACCCTTAAAACGTGTCGGTTCGCCCACTTCGCGGTTCTCAATCGTGCCCGTTGAAAAATTGTACATCTCCGCGTTCGTGCGCGTCCAATAAATGTCACGCGGCGAGTAGTGCGTCATGAGACTGAACGACGATTTGCCAAAGTTGACCTTACCCGACAAATGGTACTCTCCCCAACCGGGCATGGTCACGCCGTTGGACGCGTTGAGCGTCAGATTGCCGCCTGTGTCGCGGTGCTTGACGATGTAGTTGATAACAGCCGCCGCTCCGTTAAAGCGCACGCCCGGCTGGTCGTGGTACTCAATGCGGATGACATCTTTCGGGTTGATTGTCATGACCTCGGAACTGCTTGCTTCAATGCCGTTGATGCGCAACTGCACGTCTTGGTTGGCGAGGGTCTTGACGGTGTTGTCCGCAGGATTCACCACGATACGCGGAATCTGCAAGTTCTGCAGCAAGGACATTCCGTCCGAAGAAGCGCCCAATTGCTCTTTGTTCGGCAGAAGAATCTGGCGGTCCACTTTCTGAATCACCGCGTCACCTTCTACCACCACTTCGCTCAGTTCCGTCGAAGCCTCGTTCATCTCAATCGTACCGAGGTTAGTGTTACCGCTTACTGCCAAACTCATGCCGATTGGCTCGTAGCCGATGTACGAACATTCCAGCACAACCTCGCCCGTCTCCGTTTCCAAACTGAACTTACCGTGCACGTCCGTGACCGTACCGGATACTACATTGCGAGTGCTTTCGCCTTTTGACTTTTGACTTTCGACTAATGTCACATTGACACCAATGAGCGCAGTCTTGTCCGCTGCGTCCTTGATAACTCCGCTAACCTTGTTGTTAGCTGCCATTGACACGGCACAAATCATCGCCGCTGCCAATACGAAAATTTTTGCTTTCATATTATTATATATTATAAGGTGTTACACTATCGTTCGCCGCCGAAGACACCATGCGGAAAGATGTTTCTCAGCATAAGCAGATCATCGGATTTGACCCATTCCGCCTTGCCGTCGTAACTGCAATCGATGATGCTGCCGCAATGTTCGGTCATCAGCAGATGAAGGATGCGTTGGTCTAGATTGCCATTCGCCTTGCGGAAAGTGTACTTAACCGCCACATACTTGCACGTTTGTCCTTGCCATTCACGCAAGCACTTGCGCTGAATACCATTGACAAAAACCAGTTCTTCGCCCTCTTGCAGTCCACCGCCTTTGATGTAGCAATGTGCCGCAATACGGATGTTCCATTGTTCACTTCCGGGCATACACCCGCTCATCGAAAGTACTGCTGCGAGTACCAATCCGATAATAAAAATTTTTTTTGTCATAATAGCGTTTTTTGAGTTGTTAAATGTTTCCTTTTATGGGGTCCCCGATGTGTGCGTCGCACGCAGTGGGGAGAGCGTAGAGCAAGGCAAAAATTCATATGAGCGACATGGTCGCGAGTCGTATTGAGCCTTAGCTTAAGCGACTGCAAAGTTACTACAAAAATCCATTTATATCCAAATTCCGCGATTTATATTTGCTTTTTGTAAAATGCTGATATATAACACTTTGGTAAAATGAAAATTTATATATGGCCTTTATGGGTTTATATCAACTTGCGTATGTTAGATTTTTTTTGTAATTTTGCACTGTTTTTTGAAAATCGTATCGAAAATGAGTATAGCGAAATTTGGATGGTTTGGCATTCTCGGAATGGCTCTTTGCCTCATGAGTGCGTGCGCTAACGGAGACGTGCAGCATGTGCAGAAAGCGGAAGAGTTACTGACCGTGAACAAGGATTCGGCAATGGCGATATTGCGCGAAGTGGTAGATCCTGACCGGTTGCCGGAAGAATCAAAAGCTCTGTATTGGTTTTGCATGGCAGACATACGCGCCAATACCATGCAATCGCTGTCCGAAGACTCCATGATCTGTTGGGCTGCGCAATATTTCCGCAACAGGTGGCTGCAAGACGGCGAGTACGAGGATTATATGATGAAAGCGGGCATGGAGGAGGCCTTTTATTGGTGGTGGAATGACGACAAAGAAAAGGCGCAACAAGTTCTGCAACGCCAACAGCAGTATGCCGCGGAGATAGCCGAAAAGAAAGGTGAACATATCTGGGAAGTGATAATGCTGCGTATATCTGCCGAACTGGCTATGCGTGATCACAATTATGAACGCGTGCGCGATTACACGGAAGCCCTCATCCGTCTCGGTGACGAGAAAGCCATCCATCT
>JAZNQB010000208.1:0-3240 GCA_045589995.1 Paludibacteraceae bacterium | reverse complement strand
TAGTAATATGATAAACCCGTTTTTACGCATTTTAATAAATCAGCCTGCAAAGGTACAACAAAAATTGCACATATGCAAATATTTCTTTATTTTTGTACTATTTCTCCCCAATTTGGCGAGGTAATAACCGCTATTGAGTCGTCTTGTGCTACGAGTAGGTAGCATGAAGCGTCGTCTGCTGCTTTTATCATCTCTAATGCTTTTTCTGTGCCTAACACCATGCATGCTGTGGCGAGAGCGTCTGCGCGCATACAAGTGCTGCTAACCACTGTGGCGCTGAGTAGCGAGTGCTCTACAGGATAGCCGGTACGAGGGTCAATGGTGTGGCTTCTTTTTTTATTGCCGTCATAGTAGAAATTACGATAGTTACCGCTGGTGGCCATGCAGATATCACTTGTGCTGATGATCTCTTGTATCTCTTGTTGTCCGCTGGTGTCGTCGTCTGGTCGGCTGATACCCACGCGCCATTGTTCGCCTCTACTGTTTAATCCTTTGCCAACTATCTCTCCGCCTATTTCAACTAAGTAGTTGGTGCATCCTTTTTCTGCTAATAGTTGTGCTATGAGGTCGCATGCTTGTCCTTTGGCCACCGCGCCTCCGTCCAGCATGATACGCGGGTCGGACTTGACTATTTGATGGTTGATGAGTTGTACTTTCTCCAAACCCACCAATTGGCGAATAGAGTCAATAGTGTAGGTGAGGTTTATGCTATCGCGTGTGCTCACTCGACCTTTGTTGCCAAATCCCCAGAAGTTGACTAATGGTGCGATAGTGATGTCAAAAGCACCATTGGAGAGTGCGTGCACGCGTTGCGCTTCGCACCACATTTGCTCGAAATAGAGGTCGGTCGTGGTGTCGCGATTGGCATTGATAGCAGAGAGGGTGGAGGACGGATTGAACATACTGAGACTGTTATCAAAGGCTTTGAGTGTCGCTTTGATAGTATCGTGCAAGTCGGTAGTGGATTCGTATTGGATAGAGTACAAAGTGCCGAATATCTTTCCCTGATTGGTATAATATTGTGCGCTCTTCTCCTTGTCAGGAAGGAAGAAGAGTAGCATGGCTACGCTTAATCCAATAAGCGCCACACTATTGCGTATGAGTTTTGTTCTTTCCATGAGGCGATAGGACGATTATGCGATTAGAATAACCAGATACCGAGACCTATTGCGCCGTTAAGGCGTTGCTCATTGCCAGCGAGCGAAGGAATAATGTTCTCTTTGGTGATGCCTGCCGTATTGAGCATACCGATAGCATAGAGGTCCAGTTCGAAGTGGTTGCCCACCTCCAAACACCAGTTAAGTTTGAGTGATACATTATTGACCGAGAAAGCATCTTCGTAGTAGTTATAGACACTTGCCCATGGTGTCATACCTACGGTAGGTGTCAGTGTAAATCCTAATGGCAGTTCGGCGTCATAGCTCACTTCTATGTAAGAAGAGTAAGCGCGTTCAAGTCCTGTCAGTTCGTCGGCATCGTTGTATATCTCTTTCCAGTCGTCACCGCTCACATAGGTGGACCACATGACGGTCAGTGGTATATTTTCGAATAGGTCTCCGAAGGCATACTTGATAAATACTTCTGTTTGGTTGGAGGCGTATTCTTCGTTGTTGTATGCGTCTAATGTAGGCATTTGGTTGTCAAAGAACTTTGTGCCATCACAGTAGTATTGATGTGTAGCGCCGACGGTGAGACCGGCAATGGTATAGGAGAGAGTGAAATCTATTTCGGGTGCGAACTCTTGGAAAGTATTGTCTAATGGGGAAATGTTCGCCCATACATCGAGGTTGAGTCCGCCGTAACCAATCGTCACATCGGGTTGTATGGCCGCTCCACCGCATCGTATTCCGCGCCATAAGTACGCACTTGTTACATCAGTACCTATTGACCATTCAAAACCGGGAAAGTCATATGCTTTCACTTGTGTGAACGCCGTTAGCGCCACTAAAATAGTAAGAATCTTTTTCATGCCTTTTAAATTAACAAAATTGTGATTTGTACATTGTTATTTCAAATATACTCCTGCGCAGATGTTGGCGTTTATGGACTGATTACCAGGGTTGTATGGGTGCCACTGCGCGGTGGTCTTGTCTGCCGCCAAGGCGGATGGATTGATAGAGAGTGCACCTTGCAGTTTGAGTCCACAATGCTTGCTTATATCCCAATCTTTGCGTAAGCGTATTTCTATGTTCTGCACCGCGAAATCGCGTTGATAACCCGTATAGACGCTCTTCCATGGTGTGATACCTATGGCGCCGTATAGGCTTAGTCCGTGGGGTAGGGCGTGGGTGTAGCTTATCTCTGCGTAGGTGGAATAAGCGCGTATGGTGTCGCCCTGCGTGTTAAAGTAGCCGTCTGTGGCGCTCAAGCGTGTGGCCCATAGGATGCTCAATGGCAGTTTGCTGCTCACGGTGTAGCGCGCACCTACTTCGAAAGAGTTGCCGCCTCTGCCTACGCGGTTGCTGAAATCGAATAAGCCGCAGTTGAAATTATGTACGAGCAGTGCGTATGCGTTCAGTCCCCAGCGATTGAAACCAATGGTGATGTCCATCTCGGGTTGAAAGGTCTTGAAGCGCCAATCGGTAGTGCCTATGTTCCACCAAAGGTCGGCGTATAAACCTCCATATCCCACGCTGGCGCTTGCTTGCAGGTTGGCAGCACCTACATAGAGTCCTCTCCATAGATAGGCGGCGTTGATGGTGGCCTGTGCACTGTAAGTGAGTCCTACGGGCTTCTCCTTACGCGCGCTCGCGCTCGCGTTATTCAAAAAAGGTAGTGCTCCAATCAAGACGACCAGAGCAACTACTTTTTGTATATACGATATATGTTTATTCAATTCTCTTAGAGGGCATTCTGAACCTCCCACGCTTTGCGTAGAGCAATCTCTAAGATGCGTGTGTTGCTAAACTCTACAATACCTCCGTCAGGACCTGGCTCAATGTGATAATCTGCTGTGCCTTCACCGTTGAAATATGCTCTTACTTCTTCTCCTGTGATTTCTAACTCTGCAGCAATGGCATCCAAAGCACCGTGTGGAAGGCTGTCTTTTACGCTACGAAGGCGATTAAATGTTGTACGCACCATAATTGTAATTGTGTTTTATAAGGTTAATAATAATTTATTGTTGTGTTTGTTTTTTTCTTTCGGCTGCAAAGATAGTAATTATTTTTCACATACGCAAGAATTCGGGTGTTTTTTTTGCAAATAGAATAAAATTCTATGTTTTGTGGGCGGCGATAG
>JAZNQB010000207.1:0-3540 GCA_045589995.1 Paludibacteraceae bacterium | reverse complement strand
GCTAATGAGTATATCTCATCTTATAGCAAGTATTATCCGACTAAAGAAGAGCGTTTTGACTTGCCAAATGAGTTCAGCGGTAGTTCCTTCTATGTAGGCGGATGGATTGGCGAGAGCACAGCAGTTCGTTAATTTTGAATCATCTATTCTTACATAGAATATGTATCTCCATAGCGGGTATCCTATCGGTGCTCGCTATGGTTTTCTCTGCATGCACCAACAATACTATAATGGAGCAGAGTGACGAGGAGAAGAATAGAAACTTAATACCCGTACTAACCACAACGGATGTTAATACACTAATCTCGGATTCTGGCATCACACGCTATCGTATTGAATCACCATTGTGGCTCGTATATGATAAGCATGAACCACCTTTCCAAGAATTTCCAAAGGGAATATACTTAGAGCAATTCGATGAGAATCTAAATGTACAGGCTTCGTTGAAGGCAGATTACGCATACTACAATGAACAAATGCAAATATGGATAATCCGAGGTAATGTACATGCTCTCAATCATAAGGGAGAACAATTCGATACACCCGAATTGAATTGGAATCAGCAGACACATCGTGTCTATTCAGATTCTGCTATTCGTATCACAAGGGAAACGAGTATCATAGAAGGTGTTGGATTTGAATCCAATGAACAAATGACTAAATATACCATCTTACACCCAACAGGTGTATTCCCAATTAAAGACTAAAATAACTAATCATATGCTATTAGAATCCAAGACAGCACTCATTACAGGAGCCGCACGAGGTATAGGCAAACAAATAGCAATCGCTTTTGCAAAAGAAGGATGTAATATCGCCTTCACCGATATATCTTTAAATGAAGAAGCATTGCAGACACTTGCAGAACTACAGTCGTACGGAGTGCAAGCGCGCGCTTATGCAAGTAATGCTGCCGATTACGAAGCCTCTCATCAGGTGGCGGAGCAAGTAATTGCAGAGTTTGGAAAAATAGATATTTTAGTCAATAATGCGGGCATTACACGCGATACTTTATTAATGCGCATGACTGAACAACAATGGGATGACGTGATGCAAGTTAACCTCAAATCAGTATTCAATTTCACTCATGCAGTTACACCTATTATGCTTCGCCAACGAAGTGGTTCTATCATTTCCCTCAGTTCTATAGTTGGTCTGAATGGTAATGCAGGACAAGCCAATTATGCGGCAAGCAAAGCGGGAATAATCGCATTTACCAAATCAGTCGCTAAAGAGTTAGGCGCACGAGGAATACGCGCTAACGCTATCGCACCTGGATTCATCATGACAGAGATGACTGCGGCACTCAGCGAAGAAACACTCAAGCAGTTTGTCTCTCTCATTCCAATGAAAAGAGGAGGAACAACAGAAGAGGTGGCCAAAGTGGCACTCTTCCTCGCTTCAGACCTCAGTTCATATGTAAGCGGACAAGTGATACAAGTTAATGGGGCTATGGGATAAACTATAACTCAATAAAAACAAAAACTCCCTCGAATCAATCAGCGAGGGAGTTTTTTTGTTGTTATGTTTCTGAGTTTATTTCGTATAGATCTTGTATTCCCAAGGTTGTAACGTGAGTGTTTGTGACGCCTCTAATTGTATTGATTTGCCGCAAATACAATCGTACTTGCCTGTATAATCTGTGAAGTCAAGTGTTACTGTTTGCTCTTCACCCGACATATTCATGACCGCAATAACTGTATTGTTGCACCATGTACCTTCTGCATGGCGTACGCAAGCGAAAATATGTTCGTTATCGGCAGCAATACGCATCATTGGAGCACCTACTTCAGGGCTATACAATGCCTTGTTGTCTGCGCGAAGGTCATTGAGCTGCTTGTATAAATCTGCTTGTGCATATTCAGGGTTGATATCAATCATATCTTTCTCAAAGAACTCCAAGCGATGGTGATTTCCACTTAATTGTCCTGTGTAAATCATTGGCATACCAGGCACTACATAGCAGAATGCTGACCATAATGGCACAGAATTGCCCATGCGCTCAAACTCAGTGCCATTCCATGAATTTTCGTCATGATTAGTGATGAAGTTCATGCGAATAGCATTGGGACGGATTGTGGAGTCTGCTTTCGCAAAATACGCCCATAAATCTTCCACAGTGTTCTTGCCCTGTGCTACGCCATTCATCAAGTGGTGTAATGTCCATCCATAGTACATATCAAAGGCACTTTCTGTTAGTTCTTGGGCTTTGTCCTCGTCTTCTGCCAAGGTGAACATATCTGGGTGGTCCTTGCGAATATCAGCCATTGCCCAATTCCAGAAGTCAGTTGGTACCTCGCCTGCTACATCGCAGCGGAAACCATCAATACCAATCGAATCCATCCACCAGCGCATACAGCGTAACATCTCATTGCGCATGTCTTGGTTATGATAGTCCAATTTGGAAATATCTGTCCAATCGTATTGCACCATTAGGTTGCCCAAACTATCACGGTAGTGCCAACCCTCATTCTTGGTCCACTCACTATCAGGGGCAGTGTGGTTAGCCACCCAGTCAAGAATAACCTTAAATCCTAAATCATGGGCCGTTTGTAGGAAATGCTCAAAATCTTCACGAGTACCAAACTCAGGGTTCATCTGGCAATAGTCAATGATAGAGTAGTAGCTACCTAATGAACCTTTGCGGGTGAGTTTGCCAATAGGTTGGCATGGCATAATCCAAAGGATGTCAATGCCGTTCTCACGCAATGCAGGCAGAACTGCCTCCGCAGCAGCAAAAGTTCCTTCTGGGGTTAACTGGCGCGTGTTAAGTTCATAGATGGTTGACTCGTATGCCCACTTAGGATGAGTAGTCACTTCTTGTGAGCATGATACTAATGCTAAAACAGCAAGAGCAAAAAAGATTTTCTTCATTGTTGTAACTAATTGTTAGATTTATAATATAAATACTTTCTCTCCATTCAAACTGATGCTGCTTTCTTGATTCAGAGAGATAACAACATCTACTGTTTCACCCATGTATATGCGTTGGAAATGCAGGGTGGTGTCATTCACTTCAACCGGAATATATTCTCCGTATATGAGTGCCATGTTATTGCGGCGGAGTTTAGCAAGTTGTTTTACCTTGGTTAGGAAATCTTGTTGCTCGTTATTCAATCCGTCAAACTTCATCATATGTCTATTGTCAGGGTCGTTTGCGCCAGCTTCGCCATATTCATCTCCTTGGTAAACGCAAGGTACTCCTGGAATAGTAAAGTTAATCATTTCGAGTAACATAGCCATTCTATATGCGTGAGCTTCTTTTTCCTTGTCTCCATCAGCTGTAACGCCTATATGTCTCTCCCATCCAGCCGCTTTGTCGTTCTCGTCCCAACGCACAGCCCCACCAGCCAAAGAGATAAAACGACATTTATCGTGATTGCTGGAGATGTTACCCATTGTGTGGTGTGAACCATATGCAGCGAGTGACTCAAGAATAGTCTTGTTCATTGTAGTAAGTGACTGATTAGGTTTGCCCAATACATCAATAGCAGTATGGTAGATATTAAAATCGAACTGCGCATTAAGCATACCGCTCTT
>JAZNQB010000206.1:0-3545 GCA_045589995.1 Paludibacteraceae bacterium | reverse complement strand
ATTTTACTTTCTCTTGTGGATTAAGTTTCGGTTTTTAATAACAACATAAAATTTATTTGACTATGAAGAAAATTTACTCTCTTTTACTTCTTGTATGCCTTGGTGCACACATTGCAGCAGCTACTTCTACATTGAACTCACAATTAGACCCTTCTTATGTCTATGCCGGGCCAACCACTATTGTGGCTCCAAACCAAACAGTACAAGGTGCTGCATATGATTTTATCTCAAATAATATTGCGGTAAGTTGTACAAAGGGGGCTATCACACAATCTGCCACTCCTTATTTCTCTGCTCACGCAAATTATGCACTCACATTCACTGCTACCAAGCCTATCAAGGGTATTCGTATAAACGGTTTTGTGAAAGCTGGCTTTACTGCTACCGTGGACAATGGAATAGTTACTTATATCTCGCCAGCTGAGGTAACTGAGGCCAATCCTGTAGTTGTCATCACCGATATCAATAATACAAGCGTTACACTCTCATGTGTGAAACAATTACGCTGCTATAGTGTGGAGTTTTATTTCGAGAGCAATCCTGAGGGATTAGGTTCTACTCCTACTACTGGAGAAGAAGTGAATTTTGTGGGATACGCAGCTGATTATGAGTATTATGCGGATTTTTCTTCAGAGGGAGCGCACAATTACTCCATTTATCTCTATGGTCAAACAGAAAACGACCCAAGTGTTATGCTGGATATCTACACAGCAGAGAAAGATAAATTCGAGGGCACATATTCCACCACAGATAGCACATTAGGTGAATATTGCTTCTACGATATATCGGAAGAAGAGTATTTTGCGCTTGTGCAAGGAACGATTCAGATAACCAAGAATGCGAATAACTATACCATCACAGGCGCTATGGTAGGAGAGAATGGTGTGACATATAATATCTTTTACACAGGCGAGTTAATAGAATATGATGTATTCTCTGCCGAACCAGTAACTGCGCAAGAGTTCAAGTTGGCATGCAACTGGCTGGATGTAGAGGATTACACAGCCGAATATGGAGATGTGTATTTCTATATGGGTAATGATGATTATCAAATTACTTTGGATGTTTTCATAGACGCAATTGATGATAATACTATTCTGCCTTTGGGTGTCTATCCAATCAATTCATCATCTGCCAAAGGAACTATTTTAGCAAGTGCTGGTATGAGTGCTTACGGTGCACTACCAAGTAATATGTACGCAGTTGCTTATGATCAAGCAACAGGTGAACCCTATGCGACGGATGTGTGGTATATCGTTTCTGGTAGCTTACAAGTATCTCAATCCACCAAAGGTGTGCGTTATGAACTAAATGCTACCACCTCAAAGGGATCTACTATTCAAGCCGTGTATGACGAATCTATGCAAGGAATAGGCCAAGTGACTACCTTGGATAAGAATGCTCCAATGTATGATGTGTTAGGCAGAAGAGTAGGCGAAGGATACAAAGGCATCGTTATTCAGAATGGACAGAAGTATTTCTTGCGTTAATGAGAAATCAGTTTATTGATAACTATAATAAATACATCCGCTTATCGGCGGATGTATTTATTTGTTTGTTATAATCAATAGACAATTAATATTTTTTACGCATTTGTTTGTAATCTCTGCGCGCCTCACATACGGCTTTAGCACTTTGGGCACGCCCTGTGAGCAAAAACATTATTGCTGCAGCATAGTCCAAAAAGAACCGAATGCTAAGTACGAACCAAGGGAAAGACTTATTCTTGTATATCATCAGCAGATTATTCCTAAAATTAAGGTAAGTTTTGCGTGGGTTATCATAATGCAATGAACCGCCACCTAGATGGTAAACAATGCTGTCAGTAACGCATGCTAATTTCCAACCTTTATTACGCATTCGCCAGCAAAGGTCTATCTCTTCCATGTGTGCAAAGAAAGCTGCGTCTAATCCTCCCAATTCCTTATATATATTCGTGCGCACGCACATACACGCGCCGGAAGTCCATTCTATATTGTCTAAAATAGTGTCGTATTGCCCTCTATCTTCTTCTGTCTTCCCAAATTGTCTTCCGCGGCAATAAGGATAACCTAATATATTGAGATAACCACCTGCAGCGCCAGCGTGCTCGAAATAGTTACGCTTGTGCCAACTATGTATCTTAGGTTGTACAGCGCCTATAGTGGGATGAGTATCCATATAGGTTAATAAGGGTTGTAACCATCCCTTGGTTACTTCTACATCCGAATTGAGAAGGACTATATATTCGCTATCTATTTGTTCTATTGCTTTGTTATATCCTTCTGCAAACCCGTAGTTCTTATCTAAAACAATGGTTCGTACTGATGCAAACTCATTGGCTAATACGCTCAAACTATCATCTGTGCTTCCGTTATCTGCCACGATAATCTCGCACTCGGGTGGAGTGGTATGTGTGATTACAGACGGCAGAAATTGGCGTAACATATCTGCGCCATTCCAATTCAATATGATGATACTACATTTCATATAGTTTACCTTGCTCCTTAGTTCTTTTTACAGTATTTAAACCTATTGTGTGTCCAGAGCCACAGAGCAGGTTGCTCGTATATATTTGCTTCTAATGAGCGTGCGTATGCGGCTGTTATCTCTCCTTCTTGTGTCTGTGTCGGGTTTGCACTTAGTACGCGGAATGTACACTGATAATATCCTCTGCTTGTGCGTGTCATATGCGCATAGAATACAGGGTAGTTGAATTTCTTACTTAATACTTCTCCTCCCTCCAAGAAACCGACGGTTTGTCCCATGAATCTAACCCATGTTTTCGTGACTTCAGGGCGTGTTTTTTGGTCGCTCAGTAGTCCAACGGCAATGTTTTTTTGTGCTGTTCTATAGCGTACCATCTCGCGTAAGATACGTTGTTTCTCTACGCAAACACCTCCGCGTTTGGCACGAATGGCGAGCATGAGTCGGTCCATCCGTTTGTTTTTTAATGTGCGATATACATTTACTTCCGTAATACCGTTTTTCAACCATTGCTGAAAACTCGCCATCCATTCCCAATTACCCATATGTGCGAGCATGAAGATGCCACCGCCTGCTTGCTCCACCAATTGATTAACCTCCTCTGTATTCTCAAATACAACGCGTTCGCGCATCTCTTCGTCGCTGCAACGATAGCCGTATATGATTTCCACAATAGTATCGCAAAACTGATGGTAGAAATCGCGTGCGACACGCTTTCGCTCTAATGGCGTATGCTGCGGAAAAGCAATCAGTAGATTTTTATCAACCACTTTGCGTCTATACCTTACCACATAGTATATCAGTGGATAGAGCACCCTATCTGCCACCCAATATAGTACTCGTATTGGAAGGCGAGATAATATGGATATAAGTGATTGTAACATCTACGGCTTGAGGTATTACCAAGTGAGTAGGATGGTGATGAGAATAAGCGTCATTGGAGCAGCTAATAAGATAGAGTCAAAGCGGTCTAATATACCGCCGTGGCCAGGTAAGAAGCGACCAGAGTCCTTCACACCTATAGTGCGTTTCATCAAACTCTCTACCAAATCGCCAATTGTACCAAATACCGATACAAC
>JAZNQB010000205.1:0-2959 GCA_045589995.1 Paludibacteraceae bacterium | reverse complement strand
AGAAAATCTTTGCGTTAGGGAACATCTCCTGGGATAGTTCCACGATACGCTTTTTAATTTGCTTAGCCAAACCCATTTGGCGGTATTCGGGTTTGACGATAAGTCCTGAGTTGGCGACGAAATGTCCGTGGTCCCAACATTCGATATAACTAAAGCCAGCGAATTGGTCTCCGTTCATAGCGATGACAGCTTTTCCTTCACGCATTTTTTGTGCTACATACTCAGGGTTGCGCTTGGCGATACCCGTACCACGGTCTTTAGCGGCTTCTTCGATGGTTTGCAGGATTTCTGCCACATAAGGTATATGCTTCTCCGAAGCTACCTCAATAGAAAATTGTATCATTGTACCTATATAAAAATTAGAAATTCAGACTAATATACTGTTGGTATATAAAAAATCGCGCAAAGGTACTATTTTTTTTTGACATATGCAATATTTTTACTACTTTTGCAGCGATTTTCAATTATTCATAATTCTCATAGGACGATGAAACGATTTATATATATCATTGTGATGGCATTGAGTTTGGTTAGTTGCCACACCATGCGGGTGAAAAATACACCCCCTAAAATAACTGCAGATACTACTCTTCTACCTACTTTCCCTGCTGAAGTACTCTATGTATTAGGTGCGCAGTGGGAAGCAGATAGTTTATTGCAACGCCAAATGACTATTGATAATTATATAGAGCAGCGCCTTATTGATCTATATCCCGAGAAAGCATATAAAGGTTATGTACGCAAGGTATGTAACACAGTGGACCTCCTAATCAAGCAAAACGAGCACCGCCCTACTCTTTACATCCCTAAAAGGAGTGAATTGTCGTTTACGACACCATTACAAGACACCAAGAGCGAAGCGGGGAAGTTCCACAAGCGAGAGTGTAGTGATTTATACTTGTATTTAGACTCACTTTCTATGGAGCAAGAGTTGGCTATATTAGAGTTAACTCCCACAGAGCGAAGCGAATGGAAAAAACTGCAGACACTCATTCGTCATCCGAAATTCCTGACTCGCGAGTCCTTTGATACATTACAAATATCTTCCTTTGAAGAGGAAAATCTGCTGCTCACTGTTCTCTTATGGCGTGGACCAAGAATGTTCTATCGTATTATGCAGAGTAAAGCTCGCGCAGAGAAATTGGCGTATTATTACTATGGCGATGCAACGAATAATGGTCGTCCCGGTGACGCATTCAAGCATATTTATGTGAATGTCTTGCTGCGCACTTATGTTGGTGAATGGATGTCCCATGCTGTGATGGATCTTTTCTGGGAATGGAAAAGCCCGAACGCTCCATGTGACCATTATATGGATTTACATAATAATATAATTGGTCGCCAAAGCCGTTATAACGACTTCACGGCGGCTGAAGAAGGTTGTGACAATAGTCGTCATTGGTTACAATGGGCTGAGAATGTGCAATCATATATTCAGGATTCCATCAATGGCGACAAACAGAATTGGGATAAAGAAACGCCCACTTTCATTGTGGAACCAGCCGCAGAGAAAGTGAGCGCATATCAATATATTTATTGGGATAAGTAAGTAGAGGTAAGACCGCTACGCTGTTAGACCACTTCGTTGTTAGATGTTAGAGGTGTAGGGCTTTATTCCTTGATTATCTTTGCTTTCTGATTACCTACCACTACCATATACATTCCTTGCGATAAGTGATTGATTGTCACTTTGGTATATGGTCCTGCTACGGATTGCGTATGCACACAGCGGCCATGCATGTCGTATATATTTATAGGTTGCCCTACTTGCGCATCTTTGATAAAGATAGATAGGTAATCAATGGCAGGATTAGGGTACGCCATAAGTGCCATTTGTTCCGCTGGTATTTCGTCCATGCCTTGTGCTGTCTCATCTACAAAAGTGATTGGTTGTGTACATGTTTCTCCAAATCGATTGGTAATGAATGCGCGTACATAGGCACCTTGATAGCCCTTATACGAGAATGTATTTCCTATTCCCACTACGGTGCTTCTTGCCGAAGAAGGAGATGTAGAAGTTTTATCCGTAGCATATATCCAATGCACTAATCCATCTGTCTGGATAGTGATTGTTTGCTGTTCTTCGTTTACCTTTATATCCGTTATTCGTGGTGCTTTTCCTTGTCCTGTTCCCGCTGGTTCGTAGCAGAAATAACTCTCTCCTTTTGTCATTGCGTCCTTAAGTTCATCGGTGGTTAAATTCTCCATGAGCATGAAGTTATAATTGCGGAATAACTGGTCATTGTTGTGGGCGTCATCGCACGAATAGCCAAATATATTGCGCTTTGGTATTGTTCGCTCTAAAATCTGGTCCCATAATATACGGTCATTGGGGCGTCTATTTCCTTGGTTATAGACTTCTAATCCCACCAAAGATGGGAATGTTTGGAAGTTCTTGGCATGCCATCCTGGTCCGTCTTTTTGTGTTTCTGTATAGCTTGTACCTATATTCCAGTACTGTCCTGGGTGGTTGATTATCTGCATACCTCCGAGCGCATAGGTATAGGCATATGACTCTTGTAGTGAAGCGAACTCTTGTCCTTGACGACCGGTGAAGAAATCATTATGGTGATTGAATTGTCCTCCAGTGCGTTCGCTCCAACTATTGGTATTATCTTTACTTAGTTCATTACCCGGCACAGCTAACATCTGCATTCCTTCTGGCGAGCGTGCTGGAACGGAAGGCATGTATTGTGGGAATAGTTCCCAAGGGTATGGATTATAGTCGTGGTCTGTGAGCGCGAGTATCTTATATCCCGCCGCGTAGTATCTATCCACCACATAGGCAGTTGTAAATCCATCTGAGGCGTCATTGGACTGAGTGGTATGGGTATGGAAATTGGCTTTGTATTGATTTACTGTTTGCCAATCAATCTCTTCGTATGGGTTTTGGTGAATGGTAGGTTTCATTTCTTTACCATCTATCACTTTGAGATAGACGGCTCTGTGCGCTTTGGTG
>JAZNQB010000204.1:0-5583 GCA_045589995.1 Paludibacteraceae bacterium | reverse complement strand
TATTAAGCCATTTGAGTGCTTGTCCATTCGCCTCAGCAGGGAGGACATATAATGGGCAGACAGCATGTGTATATGGTTTCCAGAGCCATCCATCCTCATAGATAAAGAGGGTTTCCACTGTCTTGATTACTCCATCACCCGCATTGTATTGATAGACTACACCGCAGAGGTGGTTATCATCCACTTGTGGTAATACGAGTCCTACATTTGCGAGGTCAGCTTCGGTGAGATAAGTAGCATCAGCCACGCCAGTGACAGTTGCATAATCAGCGGCTGTGAGTGTGTACTGAATGGCCATATTGAGCATATCCAGATACTCAGGTAGTCCATCCCATGTTTTGTAGGTAACATTGAATGTAGAACCCGGATCGAGGTGTGGATATTTGCCGTAGATGAACGCAGGCACATACATATCTGCGGATGCTATCTCATTGAAATAGAGGTTTTCACCTACTTGCGCGAGCGCATCTTGATTAGTGGTTTGACCTGGAATGGTATCCAAGCTAACAGCATATGTTTTATTGGTTTGATTGGCTGCGATGGTAGCGTAGTCAGCCTCGGTGAGGGTATAGTCGTAAGTCTTCACTTCGCTGATTTGTGGATTGCCGTTATCCATGTACTTTTCATCGAAATAGTTGTCGCATGCGGTGAATGCGAGGGCTGCGATGGCGATGGATAAAATATATTTTGCTTTCATATTCTTGTTCATTTTCTATTACATTAAACTTTCATTCGTTGTGGGATATGTATGCTTAGAACATAATCTTGAGACGGATATTCCACTGACGACCTTTGTTGTAGAAGAAATAAATATTATCCTTTGTATTCTCTGCCACGGTAGTAGTTTTTGTTTCTGCGGACCATGCTTTCTCAATATAGTATTGGTTGAGCACATTGGTTACGTTACCACCGATAGTAGCGCGTACGCCGCCCATGTCAAAGGTATAACTTGCGCGGAGGTCCAATGCGCCGCCTACAGGGCAGCGGTATGGTTCCACGATATTCATTGCTTTGCCCGGAGTGAGGTCGCCACCAGAGAATGAATAGTATGAGTAGTTACGATCGTAAAGGGTATATTCACCACCTATACGGAAACCCTTGAATGGTTTGAAAATCACGCCGAAGTTAGCGGTTGTCTGTGCTTGTCCACCCACGTGGATACCCTTCATATTGATTTTAGCCCAGTAGTGGTCTGGCGCGCCAATCTCTGTAACTTTCGCTTCTGCTGTCACAGGGAGTCCTTGCTCATTATAGGCGTATCCTACTACTGAGTCGCGGTCCCATTTCCAGTTACCGAGAGAGAGCATTGCATTAAGTTCCACCCATTTAGCAGGGCGTGCGCGCAACTCAAACTCGAGTCCCATATGTCGTGCTGCCACACCGGTCATATTCATATAGAATGGTGTTTGGTCTTGGTCTTGCAAGACTCCGTACTTCACCATTGACTTATCGAGCCATTCGGTGAAATAACCATTGGCGCGAACACTTACATATTGGTTCTCAAAACCATAACCTACTTCCACTGAAGCAATCTTCTCGTTCTTGGCTTGGTTATTGATAGCATTGCTGGCAGATACACTCATGTAGATAGATTGATACATTGGTGTACGGCTGATAAATCCGGCATTGACAAACACATTATGGTATTTAGCGAACTTATAGTTGACACCTCCCTTGATAGTACCGCCGATACGAGGCACTGAGTCGCGGGCTGTAACATTATTATAGTAGTAGCGGTCGGTACGCCAGTTGTGCTGACCATACACAGAAGCGTTTACGAAGGCAGAGAGGTTATCCTCGCTATACTCGATGCTCGCGAATGCACCCTCTTGCACGATAGTACCGGTGTAGTCACGATAGGAAATACCTCCGATACCTAATTTCTCATACACCCAATTATCGTCATTACGGAGAGGGTTGTTCTCTGCTGACACTTCGAGTCGCTGTTTGGCGTCAATGAAGTAGTCGCCACCCATGAGGTCGCTCAGTACGGCTTGGTGAATACCTTGATACCAACGCGCATCCACACCGGCGGTGAAGTCGAAGCAATTGAGGAATTTCTTATTGTATGTAGACACCAGTCCTACCCAGTTGTGATAGTTACGGTTCTCAAACTTAGCGAGGAGCGAACCGGTAGTAGAAGCAGCGTTGAGTGCTTCCACTTTAGCGTAATCGAACATACCTGTCACTTCATCGCGGAAGGTGGTTGTGATCTTACCACTATTAGCGCCGTTGGTCAAGTCGCTGTATGAGTATGGTGAATCCATACCTGGCTCTGCTGTGCTACCAAAACCACGGCCGATAGATACATATACTACCGAACTGAGGCTACTGGTCTCGTCGATTTGCCAAATATGGTTGAGTGATATTTGTGGCTTGTGGTATTGATTGTAGTTGGTACCTTGTTGTTTACCATCTGCGCCCAAACCATATGAAGGGTTGTAGCGGCGTCTATCCATGCCGTCAGCCATGTATTGCTCCACTCTATTCCACTCAGCGAGTGTGAGTGCGCCGTACTTACCTGCAGGGCGTGTCCAGTGCCATTGAGGAGCACCGAAAGCGGTGAGTGACAACTGATGATTCTCGTTAATGCGTTTTGCTACATTGAGGAAATAGCTATAACCTTGGAAACTGGTTCCCTGTACATATCCGTCACCCCAAGTGCGGCTTGCCATAGCGGTGAGTGCCCAACCATTCTTCATCAATCCGGTACTGAAAGAGAATGCCACTTTGTTGTATCCATCATTACCCAATGAATACATGAGCATACCGCCTTTCTTAGCGTCAATGCTGCGGGTAACGATATTAATGGTACCACCCACAGAAGGCGCAGACAGTTTGCTGGCACCCATACCGCGCTGTGTCTGCATGACGCTGGTCACATCGCTCAGTCCTTGCCAGTTAGACCAATACACTTTACCGCCCTCCATATCATTCATAGGCACACCATTCACCATGGTAGCGATATTACTATTATCAAATCCGCGCATCCAGATTTCCGAGTCTCCCCAGCCACCACCTTGGCCGTTGGCGTGTACACCCGGTGTGCTCTTGAGCACTTCCGGGAACTCCTGTCCAGCAAGGCGCTCTTCGATATCAAAAGCCGTCACTTGGCTCACAGCCACTGGTGTCTGCTGCATACGTGCCATCTGACCCGTGATAGTCACGTCCTCGAGGGCAACTGCCTCAGACTCCATCTTGATGATACCCAAATTGCCTGCTTTGGCATTGAGAGTGATAGTTTGGTAACCCACATACGATAACTGCAACTCCGCATTTTTCTGCACATTGAGTGTGAAATTACCGTCTAAATCAGTTACAACACCATTGGTGGTTCCTGACTCTAAGACAGAAACGCCAATCAGTGTCTCACCTGTTTTAGCGTCGAGGACTGTACCTGACACTTTTTGTGCTTGCGCATAGATGCTCACGCATGCGAGCGCGCAAACAAAGAGAGAAACGATTTTTTTCATATAAAAGAAGATTGTTTGTATTATGTATTAGTAGATGTCATTTAGCAGCATAGCCAATCGGATGCCTGCGGTGTATAACTGCAGCTCAACCGGCTCGCGCCAGCGATAAATATAATGGTAGGTATTTCCTCTCCAAGTCTCCTGATAGGTATATATATAATCCACCAAGCGGTAATTATCCAAGAGGAGTTCGCTTCTATTCTTTTGGCGTATCTCTTTTTTGAGGTGCCCGTATCGGCACTCTAACATATAGGCATACTCAGTATAGCTCCATCCTTGTGACTCAATGAGTTTGCTATCCCACACAGTATGCAGATTGGTATTCTGCCCAAACCATTTCATTTTCACTTTGTTGCCTCCCAAATCGTCTAAATGTCCCATATGCATAGGGCAGAAGAAGTCTCCTACTATATGTATGAAGAAGCGCAGCGAGCGCTCTGTGGTACCTTTGGTCACTTTCTTATCTTTGCGCAGTACCAGTTCTACGGAGTCTAACTGCCGGAAGAGCACTCCTCCTTCGGTTGGATAATTAGTGAGGGTAGCTACCACGGCGCTATCTGTCATGCCTCCCGGTAAGTCCTGAAAATGTCCAATCTTACTTTCTGGGAAACGGCTATCACTTTTCACTTCGTCTCCCCAATTAGCATAAAAGACCATTCCCTCTTTGCCCAACACCTTATCTATTTTCGCGCGCGTGTACGGCGTCAGGTTATCGTATGCTACTTGTGCCACAATACGATGGCCTTTTTGCCCCCACGCAAAGAGGGATGGCACAACGGCTAAGAGGCACAAAATGAGGGTCATCATTCTGCGTAATTGTGTGTAAGAAAAGATTGTTTTCATAAAACTTTTACGGTGAATTGTAATTTCGCTGCAAAGGTACTACAAAATAATCAATTGTGCAAGATTTTTAGCAAAAAAAATGTGGTAAGTTCACTTACATACATGATTTTGCTAAATAGATTGCCAGTTGCAGGATACTGCGACTGGACCTTCGAAGGGGCCCCTTTTATAGGGGGAGTTGGTCGAAGGTACTAAAAATTTTGTATATGTACAAATTTCGTGGTATATTTTTCATTTTTTAGCGCCCTACACCCACGCAGCGGTTAGCGATTAGCGGTTAGGGGATTAGCGATTAGCGGTTTCTAGTTCCCTAGCAATCCTGTAGGGCTCTGCCCGTCCTGTAGGCGCTTGTCGCCGTTCTGTAGCTCCGCGTCCTGTAGGGCTCTACCCGTCCTGATTTAGCGGGTTACCGGTACATGGTCATTGGTCTAATTTATCTCCAAAGTTGATTAATAGGAATAGATAAGAACTCCTCTATTGTGAAAGCATTACCTCCCACAACAAATGTATGAATAGGATGAAACTTCTTCTCAAATACATGCACTCCCATATTTTCAATTCTGTGACCGCTCTTTACTTCAATGGAGATAATTTCCTTGCTACTATTTTCTAACACAAAATCCACTTCATCATTATTTTCTCGCCAATAATAGAGTTTATATCCATATACTTCTGCTTGATTGAGCAAATATGCTCCCACCGCAGACTCCACCCATCTTCCCCATCGTGCAGGGGATACACGCTCCGCGTTGAATCCTTTTCCGTACAAAGCGCTCAATAAAGCAGTGTTGTAAACCATAAACTTAGGTGATGACTGATAGCGTCGCGCTTTGTCATTAGAGTATTTCTGAAGTCCTGTCAACAAATTGGCTTCGGATAATGTGTAGAGATAATTAGAGAGAGTAGTTACATTGCCCGCATCTTGCAGTTGCCCCAATATTTTGGTCAACGAAAGTTCCTGCGAACTATATGAACAGCCCATCTCAAACAACTGCCTCATCAATGCAGGTTTTAGAATGCGCTTGGTCATCAGAACATCCTTTTCTATTCCGGGCTCTACAATAGCATGCCGCATATAATCCAACCAGCGCTCCTCCTCATCTCGGAGAGAAGCTCCCCCTGGGTATCCTCCAAAATAAATATACTCGTCTAAACTGTACCCAAATGCCTCGCGCATTTCAGTAAATGTCCAGTGTGGCATTCGAATCAATTCAAATCGTCCAAAAAGGCTTTCCGTTAGTCCATCTTTAATCAACAAACGACTACT
>JAZNQB010000203.1:0-2371 GCA_045589995.1 Paludibacteraceae bacterium | reverse complement strand
AGTGAAAGTGAATCCCTCTTTTTTCAGTTTCTCCTCTATTGGTGCTATGAAACGCGCTATATACTGCTCTCGTTCCACTTTTTTCGCATTCAGCGCGTGCGCGATATACTTATAGGTGTCGTAGTCCAAGAATTTGAGTGCTAAATCCTCCATTTCGGTCTTGATAAGGTATAAACCCAAACGATGGGCCATAGGCGCATGTAGCGTTTGCGTCTCGCGCGCCACATGGCGTCTGCGATCAGAATCGCCCTCTTTATCCAATGCGCGAAGTAACTCTAAACGCTCATTAAGAATGGAAAATAATACCTTGTTGCTCTCTTCCATAATGGTAATATTCAAAATTTGGGCACAAAGTTACGATTTTTTTTGCATATATAAAAATATTTTTGTAATTTTGCAGCGTATTTGTGTAAACATATAAAATTTAATATAGAATGAAAGCAACAAAAATCACAGTAATCAGTTTGCTCGCAGTCTCTGCTATCGTCATGGCATACTTCTGCATTATGAGCGTTGTTACCCCTATTCAGTTTGAGGAAACACGAATAGAGCGTGAGGCCGCAGTTATTAACAACTTGGTTGATCTGCGTACAGCAGAGTTGGAGTATAACCACCAAAATGGTCGTTTCACTGCCAGTTATGACACTTTACTACACTTCCTCAAAACTGCGCCTAAGAAGGAGTTGTTGAAGGAAGGAAGCCTTACCGACAAACAGTTAGAGGCTGGTATGACAGAGAAAAAGGCAGTCAAGATTATCAATGAGGCAAAGAAGAAAGCATTGAGAAAGAATAATTTCGAGGATAACGATGCTTTATATGCATATATTTGGGAGAACGATGCAGATGTAAAGGCAAATGGTTTGCAAGGTTTTCGTCGTGATACCATTGAGTCAAATATGCTTCAAGCACTTTATAAGGGCAAATATGACGAAAGCACTATTGATATTATCATCTCTATCCCTTATAGCAATGGTCTGACATTTGAGATTGAGGTTAACAATGGGTATAAGACCAGCCAAGGTATTCCTGTTCCATTGTTTGAGATTCGTGCACCCTTCGGAAGTTATCTGGGTGACTTAAACAAGCAAGAATTGGTGAACCTTATTGACCGCGAGGAGAAATTAGACCACTTCGCTGGTTTGAAAGTGGGTGATATCTACGCGCCTAACAACAACGCAGGTAACTGGGAATAAACGATGCGCATTATTTCAGGCATATATAGGGGGCGGCGATTGTCGCCCCCTAAAAATATAACAGCGCGACCAACCACTGATTTCGCGAAGGAGAGCCTATTCAATCTACTCAACAATCGGATGGATTTTGAGGACATTGATGTGTTGGACCTTTTCGCGGGTACTGGAGGTATAGGTATTGAGTGTGTGAGTCGTGGTGCACGCGAGGTGACGGCCGTGGAATTAGCACATGTGCAGCAGAACTGGATTATACAATGCTGCCGTCAATTGGGTATTCATAATTTGACGGTTATCCGAGGCGATGCGTTTAAATTTATCCATGCATGTCGTGTGCAATATGATTTTATTTTTGCAGACCCTCCTTATGCATTGGAGCAATTACCTACTCTGCCCGATGAACTATTTAAACAAGAAATGCTTAAAGCCGACGGATGGTTGGTAATAGAGCACGGCAAGGATGTGGATTTCAACTCTCATCCTCGCCATGTAGAGACACGCCAATACGGCAGTGTACATTTCAGTTTCTTTCAATAACAAACACCATATACCAACAAGAAAAAAGAGGCACTCGCCTCTTTTTTCTTATTATTGGTCTCACCATTACTCCATTCTATTATATATTTCTAATCTTTTTCTCCCAGTTCCAAGCACTGCGCAATACTTCTTCTATCGGGGTATCAGCAGTCCAACCTAATACTTCATTCGCTTTCTGTGGATTTGCCCACACTTGCTCTATATCCCCTTCTCTGCGCCCTACAATAGAATATGGTATTTTCACGCCTGTAGCTTTCTCGAAATCTGTAATCAACTGTAAGACACTAAGACCATTACCCGTTCCTAAATTAAAGACTTCTACTTGTTTCCGCTCGCTAACATTTAGCATACGCTCAATGGCTTTCACATGTGCTTTGGCAAGATCAACCACATAGATATAATCGCGGATGCAAGAGCCATCAGGTGTATTGTAATCATCACCAAACACCTTGAGTTCCTTACGCAAACCTATAGCCGTTTGTGTAACAAATGGCAATAGGTTTTGTGGAACGCCATTAGGCAATTCGCCAATCATAGCCGATGGGTGTGCGCCAATAGGGTTGAAATAGCGTAAGATAGTAGCGTGCAACTGCGCATTGGCATGTGCTTCATCGCGGATAATCTCTTCGTTGATTTGCTTGGTA
>JAZNQB010000202.1:0-1717 GCA_045589995.1 Paludibacteraceae bacterium | reverse complement strand
CTACTCATCTCCTGCCTCCTCATAGCATGGAGTGGGGGGAGCATGGCGCAAGATAATGCGCGCTTGGCGGAACGAACACTCAATGGTACTGCACGCTATGTAGGTATGGCAGGAGCCATGACGGCTATCGGAGGAGACCCTTCTGCTGCAATGGATAACCCTGCCGGATTAGGACTATATAGACGCTCCGAACTGATGCTCACCATTGATTATGCCTATGATCTGGTGGCGCAACAAGGACTAACGGCGGACCCTAACAAAACGCATATTTTCTCCGCACCACAAGCTTCATGGGTCGTTTGTTTTCCTACTACGAATATATACGAGGTAGGAACACAGTTTCATAATCTCATGCTCTCCTATCGTCGTCTACATACTTATGACCGTGCTTTTTATGCGCAGGGTGGTTCAGATGCCTCTTTGGGCGCATTAGTGGCGGCGACGGGTGTGAACTTAGGAATGGACTATTGTACGGACCGCATGAATCGTGACAATCTCTTGAATATCCGTGAGGGTGGGGGGATAGATGAGTATGCATTCCAGTGGGCAACGAATATATCCAATAAATGGTATGTGGGATTAGGAATCAATATGCAGTCCTGTCATATGACTTCGGAAGGCATCTATGAGGAAACCTTTGCTAAATTTAGTCCCATTTACAACAAACACTATTATAATCGCAATGCCACTTCGCTCCTTTTTAGTGGACTCAGTTGTACTTTCTCTGCGGGACTTATCTACCGTCCTTTACATTGGCTACGCATGGGATTCTCGCTACAAACGGCTTCGATGGGATATGTGACCACATATACGAATGGCATTTTCTCTGCCCAAACGGACTCAATAGGCATCTCCAATGCCCCTGAGGGGGTGTGGGATGACTCGGATATACGCTTGCCGTGGAGAACATCCACCTCGGTGGCTTTCCAATTGAGCAAGATAGGCATGATCAGTCTGCAATACGATTATGCACATATCAAAGGTGTGGATGATATGCACTCATTGCGTGCAGGAATGGAGTTCGTGCCTGTTGCTGGCATGTATATCAATGCGGGATATGCGTATGAATCTACTTTTAATAGCCATATAATGCCTGTCCCTATGGATCAATCTTTTAATAGACAAGACACCTATTACATGCGTCCAATGGGCACACAATATGCGTCTGTGGCGATGGGATTTAGAGGTAAATATATGATAGCACAAGCGGCTTACCAATATAGATGGCAGAGAATAGCAATGGGTGCGCACGAGGATGCACAACCATACAACATGCATGCCGATACCCATCGTATTGTCATCACACTCGCTTGGCATAGACCTAATATATAGCGTTCTGTAATTAATGGAAACCGGAAAACTCAACACTAATATCTAACCGAGTGCAAATGCTTCACCAATGGCGTGCCGATACTCGTCTGCGAGGACCCGCGCAAGTGGAGAGCGACAAGGAGGTAGTCGGATTACAAAGGAAAAAGCAGGCCTCAAATCCTATTCGCAGGAGTTTTCTCGAGTAAAAAATTGCAGAACGCTTTTTTTATTTCTTCCGCACGGCGTCGTAGGTCTCCACGGTCTTCGTCTGGATGACCACCGAGGTATTACCTCGTTGCAGGTACTGCGACTCATTGGTGATGTCCCGCGTCACATTGCAGGAGGTCAGCCCCAAGCCTGTCGCCACTCTCGCGCCACTCTCGCGCCACTCTTGTCCTCCCGACCT
>JAZNQB010000201.1:0-6834 GCA_045589995.1 Paludibacteraceae bacterium | reverse complement strand
ACTTGGTCGTAGTCTTTGAGCATGATATCAAAATCCATTGCATTGGTGGCTTGTAGTTCTCCTATTGCTCGCTGGTATTCGAGTAGTCGATACCTCCAATTGGCTCGGCAGAAATAGATGAGTGGTTGTAATTGTTTGTCCGCATGTAATGCTGCGCGTGTGCAATCGTCAATAGCGCTGGTATAATCCTGCACGATAGCAAACTCAATAGCCCTCGCCCAATAGAGTGGCGCCAAAAGAGTATTTAGTTTGTTATCATATGTCTCCTGTTGTTCTATTTGTTTGGATAAACGACTTATTTCCGTGAAATGGAATTCCACCATTTCTGCCGTCAGGGCCAGCTCTTGTGTGGCGAAGCGCAATGTGGTAGGTAGGATTTCCTGTTTATTGACATAATTGACACTCGGATAGTAATAATTGGTTCGCCTAAGTGTTAAATCTTGGTGATAATAGGTTAAAACTATATTTGGCTCATTGACCACCTCTTGCCATTTTTTTTGCACACTTCCTCTTGTGTGGGAAGTATATTTCTGTTCTTCTTCAGTGGTTTCCCTATTGTTTTGCGCAGTGGAGGCAGAAAACTCTTTTCTATAATCTTTTTTCTGTGGTTGTGCTTTTGCGATAAGCAAATCCGTATTGGGTGTCATGGCTTGTTGTGCTTGTATTTCGTCCTTTCGTGCCTCTAATTCTTGTGCTTTTTGTCTCAATTTGAATGCATCCACTTGATTTCCTATTTGTGTGTATGCTTGGGCTGCCATATAATAAGCAGGCAAGAAATATGGGAATCGTTGTATAAGCGAGTCCATATCGCTGATTACTTCTTTCCACTTCCTTAGTTGCATCTCGATTAGTCCTCTTTGGTATCTCATTTCGGTTTTCTGTGGTGCTAAAGAGATCGCTTTGTTGAGGTCGTTTAAGGCATTGTTGTAGTCACCTACTTCTTGCCTCATGACCCCTCTATTGTAATAGCAATCAGCATCGTTTGGTGCTATTTTTACGGCCTGACTATAATCAGCGAGTGCTCCCCTATAGTTATGTCTGCGGTATGCGATGATACCCCGATTGATAAAGTCTCCTGCCCATTTAGAGCCAAGGTTGATGGCTTGTGTGAGGTGTGTATATGCTTGGTCATCGTTTTTGAGCATAAGGTGTATGACGCCTAATGCGGACCATAGGGCAGGGTTGGTACGGTCGTATTCGGCGGCATATGTAAAGGCCTCTAAGGCACCAATGGTATCCCCTTTAAGCAGGCACACTCGTCCTTTCTCGCTCCATATGTAAGGCGATAGAGGTTCCCGTTTGAGTAATTGGTTAACATCCTCCAAGGCTTGCTGATAGCGCTCCATAAGTGCCCTTGTGTCTGCTCTTAGAAGCATATAGGTTTTATTTTCTGGAGAGAAATGTAGTGCTTGCGTATAGTCTTTTTCTGCTTGCTCGAACAATTCAAGCTGCCTATAGACATATCCTCTTGTGTAGTATGCACTGGGCGAGAATGGATTACGCTCAATGGCGTCGTTGCAGTCCCGCAAAGCTCCTTTGTAATCCTCCAGTTGTATCTTGGCAATTGCTCGATACAAATAGGGTTCGCTGAGGTATGGTTTGAGATGTATGACCTGATTAAAATACTGAATGGATAGTACATAATCCTCAAAGTACAATGCGTTTCTACCGATAGCAGTGATGCGGTCGGTATTCAATTGTGCATGTACTGCAGTAGTACAGATACACAGAAACGCTATGTATATGAGTTTTTTCACTTCAGTAATTCTTCTTTGCATCCCGCATTGGCATCAAACCATGACGGCACATCGAATTGCTCTTCTTGTGTATAGCCAAGGTTTGGGTCGGCATATATTTTCTTCAAATAAAGTGCACAGATAGGCAAGGCCATGGATGCTCCTTGTCCTTGTGCGAGGTTATCAAAATGTATAGATCTGTCTTCTCCACCTACCCATGAGCCGTTGACTAAGGATGGCGTGAAGCACATGAACCATCCGTCTGAGTTGTTATTGGTGGTACCCGTTTTGCCTCCCATTGGCGCCGTAATGCCATATTTATATCGCACGCGCACCCCCGTTCCGTGGTCCATCACGGCGCGCAACATGTAAATCATCTTGTATGCCGTTGTTTCGCTGATAATCTCATGTGTCTGTGGAGTGAATAAGCCGATAATATTGCCGTTATTATCCTCTATATGTGTGATATACAATGGTTCGGTGCGTATACCTTTGTTTGCAAATGTGGTGTATGCGTCCACCATTTCCTCTACGCTCACTTCGCATGGACCGAGGCATAAGGAGATAACAGGATCTAACTGTCCTTGTATGCCGAATGAGCGCATAATCTTAACTAATTGCTCAGGCGTGAATAAGGACATGAGGTATGCAGAAATCCAGTTACTGGAGTTCTGTAATCCCCATGTGAGTGTCACTGTATCGCCTTGATTCTTATCATGTGTGTCGCGTGGAGACCATTCCTCCCCGTTTCCGTCAATGAGTGTGATGGGTTGGTTAACGGTTTTTTCGCATGGCCATAGTCCTTCATCCATGGCTAAAGTGTATAGATATGGTTTGACAGTAGAACCCACTTGTCGTCGTCCTTTGGTGACCATATCGTATTGGAAATGTGCGAAATTAGGTCCTCCCACATAGGCTTTGACATGTCCTGTATGCGGGTCCATAGACATGAATCCACATCGCAAGAAGCTTTTTTGCCATTTGATGGAGTCATAGGGTGACATGACGGTATCTATAAGCCCTCGCTCGTATGTGAATATTCTCATGTCTTGTGGTGTATGGAATGCCTTCTGAATAGAGTCAGCACTTGCGCCCGCTTTCTTCATCAGTCGATAGCGTTCTGTTTGTCGCATGGAGCGTGACATGATGCCATCTACCTCTTGCTGTGTGAGGTCGCGTGAGAAAGGTGCGTTCTTTTTGCGTTTCAGTTCTTTGAAGAATGCTTTCTGCTGCTCTTGCATATGTTCGCTTACGGCTTCTTCTGCATAGCGCTGCATGCGTGAATCAATGGTGGTGTATATCTTCAGTCCATCTTGATACAAATCGTATTTAGAGCCATCAGGTTTATGATTTTTCTCGCAGAAACCATATACAGGATTATTATCCCATTGCCATTTATCCAATAGGTATTGCTGCTTATTCCATTCGGAGTAGTTGCTTTCTTTGGGTTCTTTGGCAGTGAGTATTCCTCGCAGATATTCGCGTAGGTATGGCGCGATGCCTTGCTTATGGTCCACGGAACTATATTTGAGTTGCAATGGAATATTGCTTATGGAATCGCGTGTAGTTTCGTCTATATATCCATATTTTTCCATTTGGCTGAGTACCGTATTGCGTCTTCCTATCGCTCTCTCTGGATGCCGCATAGGATTATATAGGGATGGGTTTTTACACATTCCCACCAACATAGCCGCCTCCTCTAATTTGAGGTTATAAGGAGTGGTGGAGAAATATACTTGTGCCGCCGATTGAATTCCTATTGCATTGTATAGGAAGTCAAACTGGTTGAGATACATGAGCAATATTTCCTCTTTGGAATAGAGTCGTTCCAGTTTGGTAGCAATAACCCATTCGATGGGTTTTTGCATGGCTCTCTCCATGAAATTATTTGCGCGTGGTGACCATAACTGCTTGGCTAATTGCTGTGTGAGTGTACTTCCTCCTCCAGCTCTACCCAATTTGAGCACAGCGCGGAACATAGATTTGAAATCTACACCCGTATGGTCGTAGAAACGCACATCTTCTGTGGCGATAAGCGCGTCAATAAGTAGGGGGGATAAATCCGTATATTGTACACCAATACGGTTCTCATAGCGATAATAGCGCCCCAATGACTGCATATCGGATGAGATAATCTCACTGGCAAAACTATTTTTAGGGTTTTGCAATTCTTCCAATGGCGGTAGATAGCCTACTATGCCTTTTGCAATGAGCGCCATGACAATAAAGGCGATTACTATTCCTCCAATGAATAGTCCCCAAAACCAATACAGTAGTGTTTTATACCAAAGTTTATTTTTCATATGTACGATGTTTTACTTGTCAATCATTAGTGTTTCGATTATTTGGTTGAGGACATGTAGTCCATTTTGAGTAGCGGTGATGTGATTATTGGTGTTAGTTAAAAGATTTTTTTCAATGTATGTGTGTATGTGATTGACTATCGAAGGATAGTGATGTGCTTGTCCTATCTGGCTTAATTGTTGTGCTATGTGATCTATTGCAAGCCCTTGATTTGTTCTCAGTGCGAGCATGATGTATTCGTTATAGCTGTCAATAGGAGTGAGTAGTTCCACTTCTGTTAATGCTTTTTGCTGCAAATTGCATGCCATATATGACTGTAAGTTGTCAGGATTATATGCGCGAATATATTGGGTTGTGTCGTCATCTGCTATATAGCTATAATAACTATGTGCTCCCGCGCCAACGCCTATATATGGTGTGCCATTCCAGTAATTGCTATTATGTATGGCTTTGTATCCGGGTAGTGCGAAGTTGCTCACTTCATAATGCTCCAATCCTGCTTGTTGGAGTCGGCAACATAAGTAGTCATACATCTCGTTTTCGGTATCCTCGTCAATGGGTTCGATGGCTCCTTGCTCCAATAGATGGGTGAGTGGCGTTCCCTCTTCATACATCAGTCCATAGGATGAAATATGCTGTATTCCCAATTGTAAAGCTATCTCGATATCCGTTTTCCATTGCTCCATTGTTTGCGTAGGTAGGGCATACATAAGGTCGATGGATATATTCTGAAATCCTATTTCCTGTGCGCAGTGTATGGTTTGTATGGCCTGTTGTGCATTGTGTCTTCTGCCGATGGTTTTCAGTAGTTTATCTTGAAAAGACTGAATACCAATGGATAATCGCTGAATACCCAGTTGGTACAGTGCTTGCAGATAGGTCTTATTGGCATCCCCTGGATTGATTTCCATGGTGATTTCTTGCATGTTTGCAATTCCTATGGATTGTAGGATGCGTTCGATATGCGTAGGTGGCAGCAAGCTCGGCGTACCTCCACCTATGTAGATGGTTTGAATGGCTTGGTGCGTACTATTCTTGCGAAGATGAATCTCTTCAATCAGTTTATCCACATAGCTGTCAATACGCTCGAATTGCGTGGTTGAAAAGAAATCGCAATACAAGCATCGCGTCTTACAAAAGGGGATATGTATATATAATCCAGCCATTTATTAATCGTTCGTATCGTCCTTCTTCTTACCCCATAGGTATTTCATCCAGTCATCTATCTTTTGCTCTTGCGGACTGCCTTGTGCCACCCAAAATACTTTGCCATCTATCTCGTTAGGCATGAATTGCTGCTTAACGAAATGATTTGGAAAATTATGTGCGTATTTATATTCCTCCCCATATCCCAATTCCTTCATCAGTTGTGTAGGGGCATTGCGTAAATGCAATGGAACGGGTAGGTTGCCTGTTTGCTGCACCACTCTAAGTGCTTCGTCGATGGCCAATAAACTGGAATTACTCTTAGGACTTGTGGCCAAATAAATCGTGGCTTGCGCCAAGGGTATGCGTCCTTCTGGCCATCCAATCTTCATAAGTGTTTCAAAGCATGCGTTGGCTATCAGAAGGGCATTGGGATTAGCCAATCCGATATCTTCGCTGGCTGAGATAACTAATCTTCGTGCTATGAATTTAGGGTCTTCTCCGCCTTCTATCATGCGAGCCAACCAATAGATAGCAGCGTTAGGGTCGCTGCCACGAATCGATTTGATGAAAGCAGAGATGATATCATAATGCATTTCTCCGTCTTTGTCGTAGGCCACGGGGTTTTGCTGTAATTGCTTTGTGACGGTTTCATTATCAATCACATGTACTCCACTATTGCATACTAATTCGATGATATTGAGCAGTTTGCGTGCGTCGCCTCCGCTATAGCGCAAGATGGAATCGGTCTCTTTGATCTCGATTTGTAGCGATCGGATATATTCGTCTTTTTGTAGTGTGCGATGGAGCAGCGTTAGTAGGTCCTCTTTTTCTAATGCTTTGAGCACATATACTTGGCATCTACTGAGTAGAGGCGTGATTACCTCAAAACTGGGGTTTTCGGTCGTTGCTCCGATGAGTGTGATTGTTCCTTCCTCTACGGCTCCAAGTAGGCTATCTTGTTGCGACTTCGAAAACCGATGTATCTCGTCTATGAATAGAATGGGACATCTATTATCGCTTGGCGCAAAGAGTCCACTGTTCATGGCTGACCTATGTTTGGCTTTCTCTATCACCTCTCTCACTTCTTTCACTCCGCTTGTAACGGCGCTCAGTGTGTAGAATGGTCGCTCCAAATGATGTGCGATGATGCGAGCTAAGGTAGTTTTCCCTACGCCAGGAGGACCCCATAGTATGAAACTGGCTATGTTGCCCGACTCAATCATACGGCGAAGGATAGCCTCTTCCCCCACCAAATGTTTTTGTCCTATGTAATCGTCCAAACTCTTTGGACGCATTCGTTCTGCTAATGGTAGCATAGTAATTGTTTTGCGTTCGCGATTGCCTCTTGTGATGGATTATTTCCACTCAGCATGGATGCAATCTCTATGGTTCGTTCTTCGTTATCTAATTGGCGTATATGTGTTTCTGTTCTGCTCTCAGTGTCGGCTTTGTACACTTTGTAGTGTGTTTGACCGAAAGCCGCTATTTGAGGCAGATGGGTGATGGCGATGATTTGCCTTGTGCTGGCCATCTCCTGCATGATGGATGCCATTTGTGTGGCAATATTACCGCTCACTCCTGTATCAATCTCATCAAAGATGATGGTAGGTAGTCCTTTGCTGCTTGCAATGAGTGATTTGATGCA
>JAZNQB010000200.1:0-10165 GCA_045589995.1 Paludibacteraceae bacterium | reverse complement strand
GTATGGTGCTCGGTATGGAGACTGAGAAGCAGTTCACACGCCTCAAAGCACAAGTGCCTTTGAAAGAGTTGAGCAGCTATTCTACTACACTCTCATCCCTCACAGGTGGCCGCGCTACATTCACCATGGCATTCAATTCGTATCAACTTGTGCCAGGCGATGTGCAAGAGAAACTACTTGCTGCATACGCCGCTACACAAACAGACGAAGAATAATCATCATACAAATAATCCACGCGCACCCCGCGTGGATTATTGTAATATGTTCAACCATTTAAAATGAAAAGTATATGCTTAAAACAATTATCATTATTACCATAGTCACATTATTGGTGAGTAGTGTTGGATGGAAAAAGTTTATCTATTTCTTCTCTTTAGGTTATGGATATGGAATAGCATCTATAGCAATTACATTAGCTGTTTTGTATTGGAAAGACCTCAGCTGGTATAGTGCTGCCATGTTAGTGTTATTATGTATGTACGGAGTGCGCCTTGGTACATTCTTGCTGCAACGAGAAATTAAGAGTGCCGCTTATGTCAAAACAGTCGAGTTAGATGAAATAACAAATGATATGCGTCCGACAGGAGTGCTATTCTCTATATGGATTAGTTGCGTCATATTGTATATTTGCCAGACATTCCCTGTTACAGTTCTATTACATACAACCTCGGAAGGCATTATATCCAACCCTATATGGACTTACATAGGATTAGGAGTTGCAATAGTTGGTTTTCTGATGGAAACCATTGCTGACCACCAAAAGAGTGCCGCTAAGCGCATAAATGCAAAACGATTTGTGGACACAGGATTATATAGATTGGTACGCTGCCCTAATTATTTGGGTGAAATACTGCTATGGACGGGTGTCTTTGTGAGCGGTATAGGTGCGATGCACACATGGTGGCATTGGATTGTATCTATCATCGGTTATATAGGAATACTGTATGTTATGTTCAGTGGAGCACGAAGATTGGAATTGAGACAAGATAAAAACTACAGCAGTGATCCGGAATACCAGAAATATAAAAAGACTGTACCTATCTTATTACCATTCATACCGCTATATTCAGTAGTCAAATATGGATGGTTACGCGCGTAATTATATAACGAATAAAATAAAATCTATGTTACACATCGGAGACCCAATGCCTGCTTTTAGCGTGATAGACGATAGCGGGCGTACGATAACAGAGCAAGATTTACTCGGCAAAAAGACCGTTTTGTATTTCTATCCCAAAGATTCTACCCCCGGTTGCACAGCAGAAGCATGTAATATACGCGATAACTACCAATCATTCATGGCGCGAGGCTACCAAGTTTTTGGGATAAGCAAGGATTCACAGGCTTCTCACCAGCGTTTTAAGGAGAAAAACAACTTGCCTTTCCCTTTGTTGAGCGACACCTCTACACAAATGCTGCAAGCCTTTGGCGCGTGGGGAGAGAAAAAAATGTGCGGCAAGACATGCGTGGGCACACTACGCAAAACTTTCATCTTTGATGAAAAAGGAATATTAGAGCGTATTATCGATAAAGTGGATACCAAGAATCATGCGGCGCAAGTTTTCGGCGAGTAAAATGGCCTGAGAAAATGACCACTAAACATACCAAAAAGCAATTTACCTATTTTTAGGGATTGTGTATATCAAAAAAAAGCAGTACCTTTGCACTCGATTTCGGATTTGATAAATTAGACCGAATGAGAGGTATGAGAAATAAGGTACTGCTTTTTATTAGTTTTATATTCCTTTATACTATACATACCCACGCGCAAGTAAGCGGCGTGGTAGTTGATGGTAGTGGTGAACCCATGATAGGCGCTAATGTCTATTGGGCAGGCACCACAATAGGTGTAGCCACAGATATAGAGGGCACATTCACACTCATGCCTGTGAAGGGAAATAACACACTCGTGACCAGTTTCGTGGGCTATCACAATGATACCACTATCGTCCTTAATCGCCAGCCACTCACCATCGTGATGATTGACGAGGCTATCTTAGACGAAGTAACTATCACCGAGCGTAAGTTAGGCGTGCTCCGTAGCCGCACATCCGCTTTCGACACACATACAATAGGTACGGAGGAGTTATGCCGCGCCGCATGTTGTAACCTCAGCGAAGCATTCGAAACCAATGCCTCGGTGGATGTGTCCTATGCAGACGCTGCGACGGGCGCGAAGCAAATACGACTCCTCGGACTGAGTGGCACCTATGTGCAACTATTACAAGAGAATACACCCGGTGTGCGTGGACTGGCGCAAACCTTCGGACTGAACTATATTCCTGGTCCATGGATGAGTTCTATACAAGTGAGCAAAGGTACTTCATCCGTCATCAATGGATACGAGGCTACTTCCGGACAAATCAATGTGGAGTTGCTCAAACCTAATACGCAAAACCCGCTAAGTGTCAATCTAATGCTCAATAGCGAGTTACATGCAGAGGCGAACATCATGGGTGGATGGCAACTTATCAACGATACTATTCAGGACCGCACACTCTATACGGGACTCTTGGCGCACTATAGTCAAGGCTTTATGGCGATGGATGAGAATAAAGACTCCTTTGTGGATATGCCTAAAACACAACATGCTAATTTAGTCAATAGATGGTTCTACAGACAAGGAGACTACACATTTCAGGCTTTCGTGCGTGGACTTTATGATACGCGTTTAGGAGGACAATTAGCCGATACTATTGCCAATCCATACCATATAGACCTTAATACATGGCGTGTAGAGGGATTTATGAAGAATGGGTATGTATTTGACCCAATAAGTGGTTCCAGCGTGGCAGTAATCGTTGCTGCTAGTTACCATGACCAGAAGAATAAATATGGCAATAAGGCGTGGAATGCCTCCCAACTCAATGCCTACCTCAATGCTATTTATCAGGGCAACTGGGAAGGTGGCGGACTGATTGATAATGACCACCGATTGAGTGCAGGATTATCGCTTAACTATGATCGATACAAAGAGAACTTGTCCCTTCTGCCACTCGTACTCGATAGAGACGAAGTGACGCCTGGTATCTTCGCAGAATATAGTTATACCTACGCGGACCAACTATCTTTAGTGGCAGGTGTGCGTGCCGACTGGTCTTCCCGTTACGGCTTCTTCTTTACTCCTCGCGCTAATGTGCGCTATAGTCCTTTTGCATGGTGGACACTACGCGGTAGCGTCGGCATGGGCTATCGCTCTCCTAACGCCATAGCAGACAATGCTTTCATCATGCCCTCGGCACGGCAACTTATCTTGACTGAAAATATCAAGCAAGAGAGGGCTGTCAATACCGGTCTATCCACCACTTTCTATATCCCGATGGGTAGCAAGGAACTGCAACTGTCGGTGGAGTATTACTACACGCACTTCCTTAATTCAGTCATCGTCGATATGGATCAGAACGCACACGAAGTGCATGTTTATAATCAGTTCGATATGCCTGGGGCTCAGTCCTTTGCTCATAGCGCGCAGGTAGAAGCCACGATGGAAGTGCTGCGTGGATGGACATGGACGGCTGCCTTCCGTTGGACAGATATTAAGCAAACAACGATAGGCGCAGATGGCATAGCCGCCTTGCGTCAGAAACCACTCACCAACCAGTTCAAAGGCGTCATCACCACCAGTTACCAAACGCCACTCAAGAAATGGCAGTTCGACCTTACAGCGCAGTTCAATGGTGGCGGACGAATGCCCGATGGACTCAATACCTATTGGTTAGCTTCCTCGGCAGCACATCAGTTCTATGAAGCACCAGATGGCTCGCTGCGATATAAATGGTATCCACAACTCATGGCGCAAATAACGAAATATTTCCGTACATGTAGTATCTATCTCGGTGCGGAGAATATGACGAACTTCAAGCAAGAGTCACCTATCGTAGCAGCTACCGAACCATTCGGACCTGACTTCGACGCTTCTATGGCGTGGGGACCTATCTCGGGATGGAAGATTTACCTCGGGTTTAGATACGATTTAGAACGACCTGAAGAATAGAAAATATTAACACAACTATATATAAATTATGAAAAAACAGAGAAAAAACATTCTTTGTCTTGTGCTATCTTGCCTGTTGTTATGCCTTAATACAGTGCAAATGAAGGCACAGACTAATGATGCCCACCTCACAGGACATGTGTTAGATGAGACGACAGGCGAACACTTACCATTCGTAACCGTACAACTCAAAGGAACGAATACAGGTACTGTCACAGACGAGTCAGGGCACTTCCTACTTACTAATCTACCTTTAGGAGAGCAAACAGTCATCTTCTCCTATGTAGGATACGAAACCAAAGAGCAATCAGTAGTTATCATTTCCAATATGACTACTGAAATAAAAGTGTCTATCCGTGAGAGGTCTCATCTGCTTAATAATGTGGTGGTTACTGCCAATCGCTATGCTACCAAGCAGCAAGAAGTGGCTACCATCGTGAATGTCATCTCACCAATGGTTATCGAGTCCACTACCTCCAATTCCATGGCGGATGTGCTCAATTTCCAAACGGGCGTCCGTGTGGAGGAAACATGCTCCAACTGCGGCGTACCGCAAGTGCGTATTAATGGATTGGAAGGACAATACACGCAAATCCTCATGGACTCACGACCTATCTTCTCTTCCCTGGCGGCTGTCTATGGATTGGAGCAGTTACCTGCAGGTATGGTGGATCGCATAGAAGTGATACGAGGTGGTGGCAGTGCGCTCTACGGCGCGAATGCCATAGCCGGAGTGGTGAATATCATTACCAAAGAACCTATTCGTAACTACCTCAATATAAGCAATTCCAGTGCCTTTACACAAAAAGGAACATACGACATCAATACCGCAATGAACGCGAGTGTCGTATCAGAGAATAGAAAAGCAGGCATCTTCCTATTTGGTGTGCAGCGCAATAGAGAGCAATACGATAGAGATGATGACGGTTATTCTGACATACCTTTGCTCAATTCCACTACGGCTGGTTTTCGTTCGTTCTTCAAGACATCCGATTACTCCAAACTGACTGCTGAATACCACCACACCACAGAGTACCGACGCGGCGGGTATGGTATTGATAGTCTGCAACCCCACGAGTCACCACTATGCGAACAGCTGCGCCATAACATAGACGCGGCTACGCTCAAATGGGATATGTACACCGCCGATAATAAGCATTTCGTGAGTGCTTACACCAGTTTTCAGCATATAGGACGCAATAGTTATTTCGGTACCCACTACAACCCTAACGCCTACGGCAAATCGCAGGATATAGTCTCTGTCACAGGTGCCCAGTATAGGTTTTCGTACCCTTGCGGACTGATGAATGCTGACCTTAGCGCGGGAGTGGAGTACTCCTATAATCAGTTGTACGACCAGATATTAGGATACGATAGAAATATCTTCCAGCGCGTCCATTTAGGCGGAGGATATGTGCAGAATGAATGGAAAAACAAACAATGGTCTATCTTGATCGGTGGTCGCTTGGAGCAACACTCATTATTGACCAAACCCGTATTCACCCCTCGTGCTAATGTGCGCTACACACCTATCGAACCACTCATCTTGCGTGTTAGCTATGCGAGCGGTTACCGCGCACCGCAGATATACGAAGAAGACCTACATGTGGGCGCAGTGGGAGGTGAAGTGTCACTCATCACACTCGATGAAAATCTCAAACCCGAATATAGTCACTCCGTGAGCGCAAGTATTGATTTCTACAAGACGATAGGCAAATGGAATATGAATTTCACCCTCGAGGGCTTCTTTACCCAACTCAACGATGTATTCACCTTGGTGGAGAATGGTCATGATGCGTTCGGAAACTTATTACTGCAACGCACCAACGCCAGTGGTGCCAGAGTGGCAGGACTGAATGTGGAGGCTAAAGTAGAGTACGGCAAATGGGTGGCGCTCCAAGCAGGATATACCTATAATCATAGCCGATATATCGAACCACAGCAATGGAGTGAAAATCCGAACATACTACCCCAAAGCCGTATGTTCCGCACACCTGACCATTATGGCTATTTCATGCTCAATATAGAGCCCATAGAGCACTTCCATATCGTGACCAATGGTAAGGTGACAGGTAGCATGCTTGTGCAGCACTTTGCAGGTAGCATACCCGAGGATAGGGAAGAACAAATACCTACTTTCTTTGAATGGGATGTGAAGCTATGTTACGACATACCATTGTATAAGCATTACACCTTGGAGATTAACGCAGGTGTGAAGAACCTCTTAGACCATTTCCAATCGGATATTGACCAAGGTATGGAGCGCGATGCGGGCTATATATACGGCCCTGCTACACCTCGTACCTTCTTCGCAGGCATCAATCTCAAGATTTAGAGTGCATGGAGAACTCACATCCGCAGTATTGCTGATTGTAAAACCCATACTCTTTGAGCAATGTGTTTCGCCTCTCTTGCAATCCGTCTTTCCGCCAGTTCTGCGCCCAGAAATGAACATCTAAAATCTCACATCTAATATCTTCCGCTGCCCTCTCGCCCGCCGCGTTGATTTGCTCAAGGTTCTTCCATCGTGAAGAGGCGAGGGTGGTGGCGAAATAAGGTATTCCTAATTCTTGTGCTTTCTTTGCGGTGGCTAACATGCGGTAGTAAAAACAACGGGCGCAGCGTGAACCTCGTTCTGGCTCGTTTTCTAATCCGTGCATCGCTTCCAACCACTCTGCATGCGCTTGGTTATAACACCTTTCCACTCTTGACTCTTGACTTTCCACTCTTGACTTTAGAGGAGAACCGGGGTGAGGCTCATCCCCATCTATCCACTGGATGCCCAAACTCTCGGCATGGCGTTTGCTCTCTGCCTTGCGTATCTCGTATTCCTCTTGGGGGTATATGTTGGGATTGAAATAGAAGATGATGGGTTCTATCTCATGTGCGCACAACCATTCCACGATGGCGGAACTGCACGGCGCACAACACGCATGCAACAACACGCGCTTCATTCCTTGGGGCACTATGATAGATGACTTCTTCATTTTCGTTGCAAAGGTACAACAAAAACTGCACATACGCAAATAAAAGGGCGTTTTTTTGACTAATAGAATATATTATATGTGTTGTGGTCGTCTTATATGCTGCATATATTTCTCCAATTAGTCTAATTTGTCTAATTCGTCCAATTAGCCTTATTGGACTTATTTGACCTAAATATGCAAAATCTGCCATTCGAATTTGGTACTTTCAAAATAATTCACTACCTTTGCAACTGAAATTCACACTTTGTGTGTTTTACCTCTATGCTCCTAATGGTCCAGATGATATTACTAAAGGAATGATAGGACTTACAATGACATCGGATTATTCTACATTTGGGGCAATTGCATCTGATGATTATTTAGTTGAATGGGACAATATAGGGAAAAGAGGAAAATTGAAAAGTAATTGGAAACTAAGCGCTCTTGATAAAAATGGTGAGGAACGATGGAGAATACCGGAAATAGATGGAAATTTAAATTATAGTCCACAAGCGCGCGAAAATTATGGTAAACCATACAAAACAGGAGTATATCTTTATTCTACAAATCAAAATAGTTTTGCATCAGTGACAGAATGGGATGATGAGAAAGGGATACCCCGTAATGGAGTGTCTGTTGGATGCCCTTTATTGAGCCCTAATGACTTACTACTAAATCAGAAGATGGCTGGATTTAAAAAATTTTTAATAAGAATTATAAGATGAAAAAAGTATTACTCACATTATTTATATATGTAGGAGGTATTATTATAGTATCTGCAACAGAGCATCATCTTTTCGTAAAACTATTGGAAGAAACTAGGGTGCCTTTATATGACTCAACTTGTCAGTTCGTCGTAGATACATTGCACCATGATATTATAAATGAAAATTATGTATTACTTCGTGTTGAATCGTGTGTCGGGGAAATGATATTCGTTCAACCGTATTGGAGTTTAAGTGGGGATACATGTACTCCAAAAGGTTGGGTGTATTTGTCCGAAGATATAACAATATATCCGCATGATGATGTATTCCCTTTATACATAAAACCTTCTTATGTGTCTGATTCTGTTATGGTAAGATATGAGGGTGATGAGTTGCCAGTCTTGAAATATAGTAATGGTTGGGTTTATACACAGATATTTGATACTACTGGCAGAAAGTTTGAAGGATGGCTATCTCCACGCAACCAATGTGACAATCCTTATACTACATGTAACTAACTACTTTTTCTTAATTATTCACCAATAGCTCGAACAGACTTACGCTGTCATCTACTGCATGCAGCAGCACGCGCCTCATTCCTTGGGGCACTATAATAGATGACATCTTCATTTTCGTTGCAAAATTAGTGTTTTTTCTGATATACGCAAATTTTACGCCATTATTTCTCTAATTTGCCTAATTCGCCTCATTTGTCCAATTCGCCTTATTGGACTTATTTTAGTGTAAAAATCACAAAATCTGCCATTCTAATTTGGTACTTTCAAAATAATTCACTACCTTTGCAACCGAAATTCACACTTTGTGTGTTTTACCTCTATGGTCCTTAGGGTCCCTTAAAGTCTTTAGTGACCTTAGAGACCTTAATGAAACAAACTATAATATTAATCTTCAAAAAAATCCCTCTCCATCCCTTTAGGGAGAGTCGGGTAGGCTTATTATGAAAAAACTTGTTACTTTTCTCCTCGCGTTTATAATTGGCATTGGAGCAGCAAGTGCCCAAAGCGGTACTTGCGGAGATAATCTCACTTGGACTCTCGCAGATAGCGTCCTTACTATCAGCGGTACTGGTGCAATGGAGAATTTTGCATATACAGCACATGTCCCTTGGTACGATTATCGTTCCTCTATCAAATCAGTAATCATCAGCGATGGCGTAACAAGTATTGGGGATTGGGCTTTCGGAGATTGCTCTTCTTTAACCTCTGTGACCATCGGTAATAGCGTGACAAGCATTGGAGGTTTTGCTTTCTCTTTATGCACTTCTTTTACTTCCGTGACTATTCCTAACAGCGTGACAAGTATTGGAAATGCCGCTTTTATAGCGTGTACTTCTTTAACTTCCCTTACTATTCCTAATAGTGTGACAAATATTGAAAAACATGCGTTCGCGGCGTGCGCTGCATTACCTTCTGTTACTATTCCTAATAGCGTCATAAGCATTGGAAAATATGCTTTCCTCGATTGTATCTCTTTAACATCTATAAGATGGAATGCAAAGAATTGCAATAGTTATAACTTTGGTAATCAAGTCACATTTTTTACATTTGGAAATGAAGTAGAGGTTATTCCTGATTCTTTGTGTATGGATATGAATCATTTAAATTCCATAACTATTCCTAACAGCGTGAAAAGCATTGGAGCGAATGCTTTCAAGGGTTGTCGTCAATTGTATAGTATTTATTGCTATGCTGCGATGCCTCCTATGGCATATGAGTCTTCTTTTGAAAACTACAATGCTTATTTGTATGTGCCCTGTGAGTCACAACGCTACTATCAAGCAGATATGGTTTGGAGTAAATTCCCTAATACCCAATGTATTTCATCGGAAAATGTTATTACAGATGAGATAGTAGTCACTCCTTTTGAAAATGAAGTAGAAATAGCTTGGCCTGTTGTAAACGAGGCAGTTACTTATAAATTGGTTATCAAAGACAAGGACGGAAATATCATTTGTACACTTATCTTCAATGCCAATGGTCAGTTGACCTCTATGGCTTTCAATGCTCCTTCTCGCAACGGTGTGCCTGCACATACGCAAGGTGCAGGTTTTTCCTTTACTATCACCGGTTTGGATAGCGGTACAGGCTACGACTTGACCCTCACTGCAATAGATAATAACGGAAACACTATTGAGGAAACCACTATTCCGTTCCATACTGATTATCCAGAAGGCATAGAAAATATACAAGGTGGCGAAGTACAAAGTACAAAGGTGATAAAAGACGGTCAAGTTCTCATCCTCCGCAATGGTAAGACCTATACCATGCAAGGACAAGAAGTGAAGTAATATCAGAAAAAAATACTACCTTTGCGCCGAAAATATAACTAAATACCATATGAAGCATTTTCTTACTCTATGCGTTGCACTCTTATGTGCCTTTTCTGCTGTAAGGGCAGATGTAACCTTCACTGTTAATGTACCAGCTGGTACGAAGTATTGTTATGTAGTGGGCGCTTTGCCCGAGTTGAGTGCATGG
>JAZNQB010000199.1:0-2735 GCA_045589995.1 Paludibacteraceae bacterium | reverse complement strand
AATTTCTCGCCAGACACATGCGCTCGGAAAGTGTCTATTGCGATGTTCGAACGCTCACTACAATACCTGCAAACCGATTATATAGCCTACCTACTACTCCATAGCGTGCGCGGGACAGCCAAAGGCAAGGACTCCATGCAGACTTTCTATGCACGATACATGGACAACGGTGTGCTCGACTGGCTCGTAGAACAGAAAAAAGCAGGCAGAATACGCAACTTGGGATTTTCTTTCCACGGCGACGAGCGTATTTTTGATATGCTGCTTCGTTGGCACGACGAGGGCAAGTATCACTGGGACTTTGTGCAGATACAGTATAATTACCTTGACTGTTACCGTTCCCAATCGGAGCAAGAAGGTAAATCGGGTGCCGTTTATCTATACAACGAGTTAGAGAGACGCGGTATTCCTGCTGTTGTCATGGAGCCTATCTTGGGTGGGCGTCTTGCTAAGCAACCTGTGCATATACTACGTGAGATGAAGCAGATGGACATAGAGGCTTCCCCTGCACGATGGGCATTGCGCTATGCCGGCAATCCTTCGGGTATGCTCACTGTACTCAGCGGCATGACCTATATGGAGCACTTGCAGGAGAACTGCGCTACTTATTCACCTCTGAGACCTATTACTACGGAGGAAGATAGTATGCTCATGCATCTTGCGGACGCTATCTGCAACCTCAAAGCTGTGCCGTGTACGGCATGTAACTACTGCATGCCTTGTCCGTATGGAATCAACATTCCTGCCATCTTCGGATACTACAACACCTGTCTTGCCGAAGGACTGCTCACTAAGGGCGAAGAAGAGAATGCATACCGTCGCGCACGCAAGAAATGGTTGGTAGGTTACGACAAGAATGTAGAACGCATGCGCCAAGCAGACCATTGCATAGGATGTAACCATTGTCTATCGCACTGCCCGCAGCGAATAAATATACCACAAGAAATGCAAAAGATAGACGCACTCGTTGAGTCGTTAAAAGCGACAACTCTTTAACTCAATAACTTTTTAATATATTAACTCTTTAATACTTTAAACAATCATGTTAGGTACTTGGGAAATTATTTTAATCGTACTCGTTATTTTACTCATCTTTGGTGGCAAGAAGATTCCTGAACTCATGCGCGGAATCGGTAAAGGTGTTCGTTCTTTCAAGGACGGTGTGAACGGCAAAGAAGACCCAGAAGACGAGAAACAATCAGATGAGCGATAACCTCTCTTTTTGGGAGCATTTAGACGAGCTACGCGGTATTTTGATGAAGTCACTTGTTGTCTGGTGTATTGCCACGGCAGCAGCATTCTTCTTCAAAGACCAACTCTTTGCTTTCCTTTTTGCTCCTTCTCAACCAGACTTTGTCTTGTATCGTGCACTTTGCCGACTGGCCGAGTGCACAGGTTGGTCTATGTTATGCCCAGCAAGCGTGGATGTCAGTTTCATCAATACGGAACTGACAGCGCAGTTCATGACTCACCTGCAAGTATCTATGTTCGCAGGTCTGGCTATTGCCCTTCCATTCATTGTATGGTGGCTATATGGTTTTATTGCTCCGGCTCTGTATGCGCATGAGCGCCGCTACAGCGTAGTCTTGGCTTTCGCGTCACTATTGCTTTTTGTAGCGGGGGCTGCATTGAGTTATGTACTTATTTTCCCACTCTCTTTCCGTTTCCTCGGCACTTACCAAGTGACGGATGTAGTGGAAAACCATATCAGTTTGTCATCCTATATATCGCTTTTTCTGGTCCTTTGCATGCTCATGGGTTTACTCTTTGAGGTGCCTGTTCTCACTTGGTTTCTTTCCCGTCTGGGAATCCTCCGCCGCGCACATCTACGCCGCTACCGCCGTCATGTTTTCGTGGCTATTCTGGTGCTGGCTGCGGTAATCACTCCCACGGGTGATCCTTTCACACTCCTGCTTGTAACCGCTCCAGTCTATCTGCTATATGAATTGAGTATCCTCATTGTCAGCCGCAATGAGTAACTCCTATTTCTTTTATGATGTTTCCGTATTCATTGTGAATAGTCACTATTGTCTTGTTTTTTGCAGCTCGGTCATGTCTCGGTCTTCTCTCGGTCATCGGTCGGTGGGACACACCATCCAAACAACAAACATTCAACAAAAACCACCGCCACTCATGATGGGTGGCGGTGTAGTGGTGTTATTGGACCGATGCGCCATGCATCCGCCATGCACCCTATTGTGACGTTCAGGATGCGAACGAGATGCGAACGGTGGAGAATGCTAAGCGGAATGAGACATACGGGACGGATACGGGACAGATACGGGACGATAGCTACTTCAAAAAAACACCGCCACTCGGAATGGGTGGCGGTGGGGATTGTATTTAACAACCAATTATTATTTCTTAGTCCATGTATTGCCCTTTTCGTCAGTGAAACTGATAATTCCCTCGTTTTTACGCAAGTAACATGATTGACCTATAGAATTGGTAATCGTGTAATCATTCTTGTTTTTGAGTTGCGTTAAATCCAAATCCGTCCACAATCGTTCTTCATGTCGCTTATCTTGATAAATTTCAAAGAATGCCCCCGACACTAATTCTCCAGTCATCTCACTCTGAGAAAATCCGACTTCTATTGAGTAACTATCATTTTTTAAATGAACGCCACAGCTAATCGCAAGGGTGTCCCTAATAATATATCCCGACTCTTCATTGTTCGTATTGCTTGTATCTGTTGACTGTGTCATGCATGTACCGTCACTATACGAGATAAT
>JAZNQB010000198.1:0-11730 GCA_045589995.1 Paludibacteraceae bacterium | reverse complement strand
TACAGAAGAAAGCATCAGTCCTATGGCTAATAAGTAGCCGTATTTAAAATGCAATTCAGGCATAATATCAAAATTCATACCATACATAGAAGCGATGAGAGTAGGTGGTAAGAAGATAATATTGATGACTGTGAATATCTTGATTATCTTATTCTGCTCGATATTAACCAAACCGAGGAAGGTATCCTGGAGGTAGTCCAGACGGTCAAAACCAAATCGCGTGTAGTCAAAGAGTGAGTTAATATCCTTAATAATCATCGTGAGGCGTGGACCAAGTTCATCTGGGAAGAAATCGCACTTAAGGAAGTTACTTATCACACGCTGTTTATCCATTATATTCTGTCGAATGATAGTCACTTTTTCCTGTAAGTCCTTGATTTGCACAAGCAAGTCTTCGTCCACATGGTCACTCTTAGCATTGATTTGTTGGGAGAGTGTGGTAATCATGTCGGTTGTATCCTCAATCATATCGGCATCTTTTTCCACACGGGTCTCAAAGAGCGCCACTAATACATGGTATCCGCTTGGGAAATTGCGAGTATTGACAAACATCTTCTTTACCGTCTCATTAAAACTATCCAATTCTACATCTCGAATGGTGACGAGAATAGAGTTTTTGAGGATAAAGTTAACAGGCTCTACTTCGTAGTTATTCTTAAGGAAGTTACTATTCGCCACAATACTATCGTCCGTTTGGATATAACGGCTGGAGAGCTCAATCTCCTCCATTTCTTCATCTTCCTGAATATCTATCTTAAGAAATCCCTCTAATGTGTCCTCTGTTTTATCTGATACATCGAGGAGGTCAATCCAAATGATATCTTTCTTATCGAGTTCTTTTAGTGCGGAGATAGTGCGTGCTACTTTTATTTTCTCCTTATCTTTATAGAATATTTTGATTTCAGACATGATGCTTAGCAATTAAATTGGTTAATTCAATAAATTGTTCTACTGACAGCTGTTCTGGGCGCATTGTAAATATATTCTCTTCAAGGATGGGATTTCCCCTTCCTACCAGCTGTTGAAGAGAATTGCGCATTTGTTTTCGTCGCTGGTTAAAAGCTGTCTTAACTACTGTTTTGAATAGTTGTTCATCGCAATCCAACCGTCGTCGTTTATTGCGGGTCATACGGATGACTGCCGATTTGACTTTAGGCGGAGGATTAAATACATGTTCGTGTACAGTGAATAAATATTCTATATCGTAATAGGCTTGTAGCAATACAGATAGTATTCCATATGCTTTCTTACCTGGTTTGGATGCAATGCGTTCAGCCACTTCCTTCTGTATCATACCCGAGCAAACAGGAATACGGTCCTTATAATCAAGTACTTTGAAGAATATCTGGCTACTGATGTTATAGGGATAATTACCGATGACATTAAATTCGCCTTCAGGTATAAGTTGGTCAAGGTCAATCTTCAGAAAATCACCTTCCACGAGGTTTAACTCGGGATACCACTCTTTGAGATACGCCACCGACTCGCGGTCTATTTCAATGGCCGTGAGTGCGATAGTAGTATTTTTGAGTAGGAATTGTGTAAGCACACCCATACCCGGACCAATTTCTATTGTTCGGCCCGAGGGAACTGTTTCAGCAATCTTCTGGGCGACACTCAAGTCCGTCAAGAAGTGCTGCCCCAGAAATTTCTTTGCTCGTACTGTGTCGCACGACTGTTTCTTGGCATGTACTTGTTGCATTTTCCGCGTGATAATCGTCCATATAGGTGTGTTTTTAATTAAAAAGTTTGCGTGCGTAAAAAAAAATTAGTACCTTTGCACGCAAATTGCAAGCATAGGAAGCGTTTCCCTCATTGCTTTTGCGACTGCAAAAGTACTACAAATATTTGAAATACACAAGGTTTTTAGCAATAAAAATGCATAATTACTTGAATTTATAATTAAAAATGCCTCGTTTAGCACAGATAATAACGAAAATTATTGACTTTTTCTATCGTCCTTTCAGTCGATGGTTCTCTCCGCAACTCTTCCGTTATGCTGCTTGTGGAGGAGGAAATATGGTGCTGGATTGGATGCTCTATTTCTTGATTTATAACTTTGTCATCGGACATCAATTAATCAATTTACATTTTACATTTTGCAATTTGCAATTTGCGCAAGCAATCACTCCCCATATAGCCACGCTATGTATTGTTTTTCCTATCACCCTGCTAACGGGTTTTTGGTTGAATAAGTACGTTACTTTCACGCAATCTAACTTGCGCGGTAGTAAGCAGTTAATGCGTTATATAACGATTGTAGCGCTTAATCTGGCGGTCAATTATTTTGGATTAAAACTATGCGTGGAGTGCTTCGGTTGGTATCCTACGCCGAGCAAGATGTTTATCACGCTCATCACCATCGCCATTTCCTATTTCGGACAGAAATATTACTCTTTTAAAATAAGTAAGTAGTTAAAAATTTCTAACATCTAACAGCGCAGCGTTCTATATTAATTGTTTTTGAAGTGAATGCAATGAACGCTTTTTTGTGAGCGAAGCGTGTTTTTGTGAGATGTGTGTAATCTAATAGACTGAACAATGTGAATTTTATCTATGTTTATAGCTGGCGGTTGAGAGTTCGTAATTAAGCAGCAATCCGCTGTGCGGAAAAGGGATTTAGTACGCGCTGGGAGCTCGCTCACGAGCGCGTGATAAAGAACTTTACTTCAGGCCCCCGACGAATTTTTAATTCGTGGGGAGAGCGTAGAGTAATGCGTAGTGTTATAGGAGCTACGAGTAGCGACTCACACGAGCATTAACTTAAGCGTCGCCGCGTAGGCCGATAATTACGAATTATCAAACGGCAGTGTTTATCTTGGTTTATTTACCATCAATAATCACACACATCGAGTTTTTGGTTAACTAATAAAAAATGTTTTTTATATTTTCATTTTGTTTTCTTTATTTTTGTTTTAATAAGAAAATTTTCCGCAAACTAAAATAAAACTAATTAAACTACATAAATTATGAGTAAATTACCTGAAAATGCGGCTCGCCCATTGCAGAATGGAGAGCAATACGAGCCTCTTCTGAAACCTACGAAAGATTATCCTGAGGTCAGTTTATATAGCGTTAGCATGGGTGTGCTGATGGCAGTTATTTTCTCCGCTGCGGCTGCGTACTTGGGTCTCAAAGTAGGACAAGTCTTCGAAGCAGCTATCCCAATTGCTATCATAGCGGTGAGTTTGTCATCTATCCTCAAGCGCAAGAATGCCTTGGGCGAGAATGTGATGATTCAGTCTATAGGTGCCAGTTCGGGTGTTATCGTAGCGGGAGCTATCTTCACACTTCCAGCGCTGTATATCTTGCAGGCTAAATACCCTGAGATGACTGTCACTTTCACGCAGATCTTCCTTTCTTCATTACTTGGTGGCTGTTTGGGCATATTATTCCTAATCCCCTTCCGCCGTTATTTCGTGAAGGAGAAACATGGTGAGTATCCATTCCCAGAGGCGACCGCTACCACGCAGGTCCTTATCTCTAATGAGCAAAGCGAAGAGCAACCTTCAGCAGAAACAACTGCCTCTTCTTCAGCCAAACCCCTCATCTGGGCAGCTGGAATAGGTGGATTATACGATTTTGTAGTATCTACTTTCGGTTTATGGACCGAGCAGTTATCTACGCAGATGACTACATGGGGTGCCACTTTAGCGGAGAAATGCAAACTTGTTTTCTCCATCAATACTTCAGCGGCAGTCCTTGGTTTGGGATATATCATTGGATTAAAGTACGCGGCTATTATCTGCGCTGGTTCGTTCTTTGTATGGTGGGTATTACTGCCGATGATAGGTACAATGCCTGGTATGGAGTCGATGACTGCCGAAACACTCTTCCGCGATTATGGTCGTAATATAGGTATTGGTGCGATAGCGATGGCTGGACTCATAGGTATCGTCCGTTCGTGGGGAGTTATCAAGAGTGCTGTCTCGTTAGCAGGTAAGGAATTAGGCGGCAAAGGTAAAGGCGAACAAGCACCGAAGGCGAATATACTTCGCACGGATCGTGATTTATCGATGAAATTCTTAGTATTGGCTATAGCTGTTGCACTCGTTTGTACTTTTGTTTTCTTCTGGGTAAGAGTACTTGGTAATTTCTGGCAAGCTTTAGTGGCATTCTTAGTAGTGACAGTTATTGCTTTTCTCTTTACTACAGTAGCGGCGAATGCTATTGCTATTGTGGGTAGTAACCCTGTTTCTGGCATGACGCTGATGACCCTTATTATTGCCTCTGTTATCTTTGTAGCGGTGGGCATGAAAGGAGCGAGCGGTATGGTAGGAGCGATGGTGATAGGTGGCGTTGTATGTACGGCGCTCTCTATGGCTGGCGGATTTATCACAGACCTCAAGATAGGTTATTGGATTGGTTCGTCGCCATACAAGCAACAAACATGGAAGTTCCTTGGCACACTTGTCTCTGCGGCCACAGTGGGTGGTGTGATGATTGTCCTCAATAAGACATATGGCTTTGTGGGAGAAAACGCCCTTGTAGCTCCTCAGGCGAATGCGATGGCAGCGGTTATCGAACCGCTCATGTCGGGGCAAGGCGCACCATGGATGTTATATCTTGCTGGTGCCGTCTTAGCACTCATCTTAGCCTTACTGAATGTACCTGTTTTACCTTTCGCTTTGGGTATGTTTATTCCATTGAGTCTGAATACACCACTGTTGGTAGGTGGTGCTATTTCTTGGTTTGTAAGCCGTAAGAAAGCGAGTGATGGCGAGCAAGCAGAAGAGTTAGCTCAAGCGCGTCAGGAGAAAGGAACGCTTGTCGCATCTGGCTTTATTGCAGGTGGAGCCTTGATGGGTGTTGTGAGTGCTATTGTTAAGTTCTGCGGTGTGGACTGGTATCTGGGCGCTTGGGCTACAAGTAACGGAGCAGCTATAGTAGGAGTAGCCGCGTACCTCGCTCTAATCGCCTACTTCGCCCTGGCAAGTAAAAAGAAATGATGCAAAATATTCATTATTCATTAATATCTAGTCTGTCTAGAATATATCTCTTATAAACCAAGGACGAACCACCCGTCCTTGGTTTTTCTTTTTCCCATATCCCATCGCCTTATTTTCTTATTGGAATTATAGTCCCTAAGATCCCTTTGAGGCAGTATTTTTGTTAATAATCCTAACTTTCTTCCAAATTATTTGCATTTATGCAAAAAAAGTAGTACCTTTGCACTCCGTTTCAGCAGTATTTATTAGGATATTATTAGGCTGTTATTAGGTTATTATTAGGATATTATTAGGTTATTTCCGACATACAACTATACCGCAACCGCAAATAAAGTATAATGTATCCGCCAAGTTTGGCATTAGGTTGTTCCCGTTTAGCGGGAAAAACCGCTACAGGGAAAAAGGCAACTAAAAAAATATCAACATGGCAAGAACAGTATTTGAAGACCCCGTCCGTGAGTTGCACGGCGCGTACACCAAAGGCGGCTCCATCAGCCGCCGCAAAACCTATCGTGATTCCAAAGGCCGCATCAAAGGCATGTCGGAGCCGGAAACCTACAAGATTGAGCACCCGCGCGACTGGAAGAAGAACCCGGCAAAGGGCAAAGAACTGGAGCACCAACTCCGTTTCAAACAAGCCTGCGCCGAGACATACAAGGTCCTTCATCCTTCCACGCCCGAAGAACTCGCCACGCTCCAATACTGGCAATCCCGTTTCGAAGCCCAGTTGGACAAGCCCGAACCCGATGCACCGATCGATCCCAAAACCGGCAAGCGCAAGCAGTACTTCCGCCTCGATGCCTTCATCCGCACCTACCTCCTCCACGAAATGAAACCGTAGCTCGCCTAACTATGCCTATTTCGGCATAAAATGGCATATTTTTGCAAATAAATTTGCATATATCAAAAAATCTTCGTACCTTTGCAGCGTCAAGTATATTAGGAATAATATACACGAACCCAAAATTAACAAAACTATGGCACGACCAATTAGAGCGATTCCGACCCTTTATGGTCAGTCAGCACAGAAGTTTGAGAGCGCGGCTGCGTACACAGAGGCCAATCCGGGTACGCAAGACTATCGCCATCAGGCACAAATTGTAACCGCTTATCTCAAAACGACAAGTGCTATATGACTGTAGATCAGTTACTCGCATCATGTGACATATTCCAAGCAACGGAAGAGAAGCTTGCGTCATGTAAACACTTTTCGTGCGACGATGATGATCTTGACGAATTTTTCGCCAAGGATTCTTTTGTGTACCGAAAGAAGTTATTGGGTAAGACGTATTTTTTCTGTCTCAAAGATTCTCCAGACATAATAGTTACGGCCTTTTCTCTTTCCAATGATAGTATTCGTATAACTAATCGCCTTGCGGACGAATACAAAGAACAATTTCTTGAGGATGCCGAGCTACGAGATAAAACCATGAAACGTTTCCCTGGTGTCCTTATTGGACGTTTTGGTACGAACATAGCTCTTGCAGGAAAAGGATATGGATCTGCTGTAATGGATTTTATCAAAACTCTTTTTCGTGTTAATAATAGAACAGGTTGCCGCTTCCTTATTGTGGATGCAAAAAACAAACCTGAAACCTTGCATTTCTATGAGAAAAATGGCTTCAAGTATTTGATAGAGGACGAACATTTGGAAGCAAAATATGTAGGTATAGGTGTTAGTCATCTGCCTCTCAATACTCGACTTATGTATTTTGATTTGCTTGAGATTAAAGTAGATGATGAATAGATAAGAAAACACATCGTCCCTTTCCGAGACGTTAATCTATATAAAATAAAAATCTATCGGCCAATCTTGACCGATAAAAACAAATACAAAAATCTGCCTATGGCATAAAACAAAAGACAAACAACATACATAATAATAAAGCATTCAGCTAAGAACTTGGGGTGTTGAAAACTGGACACTTTCAAACATTCTATAACCAAGAACAAGGCTTTTATGCTCACGCAATGCGTGAGTCTTGTTCGGTAGATATTTGGTTATAGAAGGTAGTCCAGAAATCCTCAACACTCCAGATTGAAGCTAACAAGCCTCACGTTTTTCGTATATATAATTGAAATTTAATAGTATGAAAGAATTTATTCTAATTCTCGGCAAACGCGATTCTGGAAAGACAACCACTGCTTGGGTTGTTTATCAACGCCTATTGCCCTATGCAAGTAGTTCTCGCATCTTTATAAAGGGAACACCAGTAGTGAACCGTGGAGAAATTGTGTACAAACCAGTTCCCCATGACAAACAACCTGAGGATTTCAAAGCCATTCTTGCGCGAGAAGACTACAAAATCGCTATCATTAGCGGTGGCGATGACCCAAATCTCTTGAAAGACGAGATTGCTTCCGTTTACGACGAAGTGGACTTTATTGTAATTTCATTGCGCTCAATCAAGCGTCCGGGTTCTTCTCAACAAATGATAGAGGACAACTACCCAAAGGATTATACAAGACCGTTCTGGATAGAGCGCAATCCAAGTCTCACTCATCCGATGGATATTGTGAATAGCAAGCGTCCGTTAGGAGATAGAATAGCAAATTATATTTTAGTTCAGACCACTCAAAGACCATTGTTATGAAAACTCGTATTTTGACAATATGTATAGCGCTTTTCGCTTCTATACAATTATATGCATTTACAATAGATAATTTGTCTTATCAAATACTTGGAGGCGATAGCGTCGCTGTGAGTCAAAGTTATATGACCGTAGATGCTACAACTGGAGACATTATAATTCCAGAGACTATAACTTACAACGACATAACTTATCGTGTCGTTAAAGTTCGTTCATTTTTTGCATGTCAAGGCATCACATCAGTCTCTTTACCCAATACTATCACTACAATCGAATCAGCTGCATTTTCAGGATGTACAAGTATGGCATCAGTAAATATTCCTAATAGTGTCATTACTATAGAAGAAAGTGCCTTTAGAGATTGTTCTAGTTTGTCAAGCATAATAATCGGTACTAATGTAAAAACTATAGGCGAAAAGGCTTTCCGCAATTGTTCTAATATTGGTTCTATTACTATTGGAGATAGTGTCAAAAGTATTGGAACAGAAGCTTTCTGGGGTTGTACAAATTTATCAAGCATCGAATGGAATGCAAAGAATTGTGAAAACTATGCAAAAAAGACATTGGGTTTGGGTTATAGTACGCCGTTTGGAGCAAATTCGTCAATATCCCTATTTGTAATCGGAGAAGGAGTAGAAATAATTCCAACGGCATTGTGCCAGGATATGACGAACATAAATTCCATTCTAATTCCCAATAGTGTTACAAAAATAGGAGAATCTGCTTTTTCTAGTTGCTCTGGTCTAACATCGGTTAGTATTGGTACTAATGTGGACAGCATAGGAAAGAAAGCTTTTGAAAGTTGTAATAATGTTGTATCAGTTATTTGGAATGCTATAAATTGTGCTGATTTTAGGGATAGTAATTCTTCTCCTTTTTATGCTTCAACAAATTCAATAACCTCATTTATATTAGGGAATAGTGTTGAACACATCCCTGCATATTTATGCTACAATTTGAAGAAAATAACCTCTGTCGATTTACCTAACAATTTGAAAACTATTGGCAAATGGGCCTTTTATTATTGTAGTAGTCCTGCAACATTAATTATTCCCAATAGCGTTACCACTATTGGAGATGGGGCATTTTGTGGTTGGAAAGGTATAACAAGTTTAGACATTCCTAATAGTGTAAGTAGTATAGGAGGTTCCGCTTTTGCAGATTGCTTAAACATGGTTTCCGTACATATTCCTGATAGCCTTTCTTATATTAGTGCATATGTATTTAGCAATTGTACAAGTTTGGCTTCTATCACTATTCCTGATAGCGTTTCTGAAATTGGGGCATGTACATTTGGTAATTGTAAGAGTTTAACTTCTATTGTGTTTCCTGATAATCTTAAAAAAATATATGATAGAGCATTCTATAGCTGTAGCGGCTTGCGTCAGATTGATATGGGATTTGGTTTGAAACACATTGGATACCAGGCCTTCGCTACATGTAATAGTTTGACAGATGTAATAATTGGTGATTCTGTTGAGTATATTGGATCTGGAGCATTTGCGGAATGTATTTTTTTGAGCTCCGTGACGATGCCTTCTAGCATCATTAACATTGAGAATGAACCTTTTTGGCATAGCAGTCGTTTACATTCTATTTATGTTCCTTGCGGAGAAATGGAGAGGTTTAAACAAATGCTACCTTATGATTCTACGAAAGTAAAATATAAACCAACTCCATTTACAATAACAGTAAAATGTGAAGAAGAGTTTAATGGCCAATACTACTTGGGTGGTGGAATAGTTGAATATCCTGATAACATAACGACTTGTGATTCCTTAGTTCATATACTCGCAATTCCTATGCCAGATTGCTCTTTCAAACAATGGAGCGATGGCGTTACAGACAATCCCCGAAGCATAGAATTGACTCAAGACACTACACTGATTGCTGAGTTCTCCATTATAACATATACCCTTTCTCTATTCTGTAACGAAAACCATGGTTCTGTTGCGGGTAGCGGAATATATATCATGGGCAACTCTGCATTAATATCAGCAACACCTAATGATGGCTATGTGTTTGACCGTTGGAGTGATGATAATACCGAGAATCCGCGAGAGATAATTGTAGATGCAGATATTGAACTTACCGCGTATTTCCGTTCTTTAGTAGGTACAGATATTGAAGATGCCTATACAAATGACATTACACCTCATAAAGTATTACAAGACGGTCAAATCTTTATTCTCCGTGGCGATAAGACCTATACGATTACCGGCGCAGAAGTGCGGGAAAGAGTACGATGAGGCACAAGGTGCCTAAGTACAGAGTACTCACTACTCACTACTGAAGAAGGGAGCACCTCGGTGCTCTCTTCGTCGTTTTTTTTGTAACTTCAAGGTGTCAATTCATTTTGTTTGATAAAAAAATTTGGTCAGTTCAAAAAAAAGCAGTAACTTTGTCGCCGAATACGCGTAATGTACAATAGCAATTGTACAAAACGAAAAACCGACCACTCGCTATTAATTACCGAACGCGATACTGAAAACTGAAAACTAAATATTTAACAATCAAAATCTAACAACATGGTAAGTTACAAAGAATTAGGCTTGGTAAACACCAAAGAGATGTTTGCTAAAGCAATCAAAGGCGGATATGCTATCCCTGCCTTCAACTTCAACAACATGGAGCAACTCCAAGCAATCATCAAAGCAGCTGCTGACACCAAGAGTCCTGTTATTCTTCAGGTTTCTAAAGGCGCACGCAACTACGCTAACCAAACACTTCTCCGCTATATGGCTCAAGGAGCTGTTGAGTACGCAAAAGAGTTAGGATGGGAGAAACCACAAATCTGTTTGCACCTCGACCACGGAGATAGTTTTGAGACCTGCAAGTCTTGCGTTGACTTCGGTTTCTCAAGCGTGATGATTGACGGTAGTCATCTTCCATACGAGGAAAATATCGCCCTCACCAAGAAAGTGGTAGAGTACGCTCATGCACACGATGTGACTGTAGAGGCAGAGCTCGGCGTATTGGCTGGTGTAGAAGATGAGGTATCTGCTGCTGAGAGCCACTATACCAAGCCAGAAGAGGTAGTTGATTTCGCTACTCGTACTGGTTGCGACTCACTCGCTATCTCTATCGGTACCAGCCACGGTGCATACAAGTTCACCCGTGAGCAATGTACTATTGACCCACAGACAGGCAAACTCGTTCCTCCTCCATTGGCATTCGATATCCTCGATGCAATCATGGAGCAGCTTCCTGGCTTCCCAATCGTACTCCACGGTTCTTCTTCTGTACCACAGGAGTATGTAGATATCATCAATGAGTATGGTGGTAAGTTGCCAGACGCAGTAGGTATTCCAGAGGAGCAGCTCCGCAAGGCATCTGAGAGCGCTGTTTGCAAGATTAACATTGACTCTGATAGCCGCCTTGCCTTCACCGCAGCAGTACGCAAAGTGTTTGCTGAGAAGCCAGGTGAGTTCGACCCACGCAAATACTGCGGTCCTGCTCGCGACTTGATGACAGAGCTCTACAAGCACAAAATCATTAATGTATTAGGTTCTAACGGCAAAGCAGAATAATCATGGCACTCCCATTTATGTCAGCCGAAGAGGCGGCTGCGTTTGTCTTTGATGGCGCTATCTGCGGTATGGGTGGCTTCACCCCCGCAGGTGCTCCCAAAGAAGTACCAACTGCTATCGCAAAAAAGGCTGAGGCTCTCCATGCTGAGGGCAAACCATTCAAGATAGGTATGTACACCGGTGCATCCACAGGAGACTCTTGTGATGGCGCATTGGCGCGTGCACATGCAATCCTCTTCCGCACCCCTTATCAGGGCAATAAAGACTTGCGTACTGAACTCAATGCGCAAGGTGCTCACTACTACGATATGCACTTGAGCGAATTGGCGCAAGACCTGCGTTATGGCTTCATGCCTAAGCCAGACTTCGCTATCATCGAATCATGCCAATTGGTAGAGAAAGGTGATGTAGTAGAGATCGTTCCTACCGCTGGTGTGGGTAATGTTCCTACTTTCTGCCGCTTGGCAGACAAGGTGATTGTGGAGCTGAACGAAGCCATGCCTGCTACTATGCGTGGTATGCATGATATCTACGAACCAGCCGACCCACCACAACGCCGTGAGATACCTGTCTATACTGTCTCTGACCGCATTGGTACGGATTGTATCACTATCCCTGCAGAGAAACTGCTCGCAGTAGTAAAGACCAATCGCCCTAATG
>JAZNQB010000197.1:0-5441 GCA_045589995.1 Paludibacteraceae bacterium | reverse complement strand
TGAAGAACAGGTACAGCGGACTTTATGCCTTGATATTCGCTGATGCTCAAGACCTTACATCCTCGCAGCTCGCAAAGGCCATAGAAGCGACACAGGACGAAATCAAGAAAGCCGCTGATAGTGGGGATGTTGAGGAGCTCGCAGACCTTTACGAAAGATTGCGCGATATGATGTCGGAGCAGGACAACCGCAAGTATTGGGGCTTTGGAGGACTGGCTGAAGGATTCAAGCAGCTAAATAAAGCCGAATCCTCATACCTTGCCGCCTATGTCGGTAATGACAAGGAAGGAATGGAGGCATCAATCGCAAAGAGGACAGCAGCCCTGACACTCATCGAAAAGTCTGCAAATGAGATTTCGGAAGCAATCGGAGGAATCGGAGAGGCTCTTGAAAGTTTCGGAGGTGTGGTCGGAGAAATCGGATCGTCACTCAGCGGCTTGGCATCCAATACAGACAATATCATTACTGCCTTTACTCAAAAAGAGAACAAGGGTGCAATGGTGGGAGTTGCTATCAGTAGCACTCTTCAATTAGCCGAAATGATAGGCAATCAGATTGTCGAGAACAGGCAGGCACAGGAGGAATGGAACGCAACAGTAAAGCAGTGTGCACATGAGTATGCAATGCTGCAACTTGAAGCCCTTGATTATCAGCAGGCTAATTTGTTTGGGGTTGAATCTCCATATAAGAGAGCCATTGATTCAATGTATCAGTATGCAGAAGCGATGAAGTATCTGCAAGAGCAGCAGGATGCACTATCAGAGGGGCAAGTGCAGACCGGAACAAAGCAAGCTATAAGCGGCAAGAACATAGGAACGGGACTCGCTGCCGGGGCTGGACTTGGAGCAGCTATCGGTTCTATCATACCGGGTTTGGGTACAGCATTAGGAGCGGCTATCGGTGCAGCTATCGGAGGCATAGCCGGAGCACTCACGACTAAGACTGTCCCTGTCTTTGAAAGCCTCGCAGATACATACGGCTCGATCCTGAAAGAGGGTACAGATTCCTTTGAGTTGAACCCTCAGATATTAGCCGATTACAACAAGTTGGACGATGCAACAAAGCGGATTGTGGATAACTGGGAGGAAATCAGAAACAAAGCGATAGAGGCGGAGGAAAATATGAGGGAGTCACTTTCTGCAATGGTCGGAGATATGGGAAGCCAACTTTCTGATATGCTCGTAGAAGCATTCAGTAACGGCAATGTATATGCAGCAATAGATGATTTTAACGCCTATGTTACGGACATGATAGGAGACATCACACAGCAGCTGATTTTCTCGGCTATCTTCCAAAAACAATTTGATGAACTCCAAAAGAGCATGGAGGCATCATTCGGAGAAGGTGGAGATATGGATATAACCGATGATATAGCCGACTTTGCTGGTAAAGTGCCGGGGTTGCTTGATGACTATGAAAATGCAATGAGACAGGCACAGGACAAATGGGAAAGTCTCGGATACAATGTCTTTTCTCCTGACACATCCTCAACCTCGGATATGGGTTCAGGTATTCAGGGAGTGACGGAAAACACCGCCGGACTTCTTGCAAGTTACATCAACGCTATGCGTGCAGATGTGGCGGCTGAAAGGCTCTTACTGTCTCAACATTTGCCGATAATCAGTCATGCCATGCCTACAATCATGGATCACCTCGCACAGATTCAAGCGAACACCGCGAACATCAATGCAGAAGCATTAAGGATCGCACGAAGTAATGAGGAGATGCTTTACGAAATAAGAAGTCTGCAAACATTAGGCGATGAAGGAAGCGCAATCAAAGTAATTCTCACCTAATATGACTATATTTGTCATGTTTGTAAACAATTACGCGCGGCTGTGAAGTCCCGTCGTTAAATATCTCAAGAAAAGCCCCGGCCGTGATTGGTCGGGGCTATCTCAATTTATGACGCAAAGGCGATTTCGAGGTATATTCTGCCTAATTCATGGATGCGGTCAAGTATCACCCTTTCGCGCTCTTTTGAAGGCTTTTTAAAGCCGTTTATGTAGTTCCTGAGTAGCGAAGGATTCATATCTATGCTTTTGGCAAATTCCGCGATGTTTATTTCTGGATGCGTAAGAAAAAAACGCTGCATGTCCGACGGCTCAGCCTCATCATACAAGAAACTTTCAAAACTAACATCTTCATCAAGATTTCGCCAGTGTATGCCTATTGTACTGATTTCATATTGCTGTCTTTCCGCTTCATTTGCGTGCAGTAGTTTTTTGTACCATAACAGAGACTGACGATATGTCTTGCCGTCATCCCCAAGTCCATAAAGCCACTCGCCCTCAAACCATATTTTCTCAATCTTATTCATCATCTTCGCTATCTCCAAAGATTTCATACCAACGATTCAGGATAATATCGGCATTTTCATGGATCGCTCTTTCAATTCGCTTTAAATCATTTGTCTTGATACCATGTGTATGCTCCAGTGCAAAACCCTCGCCATCCCAAATGTATTTGGCGTTTCCATTGTGACCTTTTACATGTACATGGATAGGCTCATGCTCATGTGAGAAGAAAAGAAATACAAATCCGTACTGTCTAAATAATTCAGGCATTTTCTATCATCGTTTAGTTTCTGATACAAATATAGGTATTATTTTCGATACCTGCAAATGTTTTTAATCAATTTTGAGGTTGAGGAATCTTCATTTACCAACCTTTCTCCTCTATCTTTTTGAGGTCTTCCTGTTGTTCCTTTGAACCTTGATAATGTATCTGTCTTTCTCCATTGGGCGAAGTGTATCCGCCTCCGTTCATGTAATCCTCACGGGCTTGCCTTTCAATATCAGCGGCTTCAAATAATCCCTGTTGAATTAGAGCCGCCTCCTTTCCTAAAGATTCATAATATAGGGGGTCATTAGGTTCCTGTTGAGCACTGGAACAACTTGAGCATGATGATACACCCAAGCAAATCAGAAATAGAAACAACACTTTTTTCATGGCACTCTGATTATTTGATTTCAATGTTGAGAGGCTTTCCACAATGGGGGCAAACGATCTGAGATTTAGAGGATGCAAACAGTTCCGCAACCTCAACATTTAAAGCTGAAGCCAATTTATCCAAAGTGTCAAATGAGGGCTTTTTCAAATTCTGACTCAAAGCTGATGCGGTTATTTGCAATTTTCCGGCAAGGTCAGCAAGAGTTATCCCCTGGTCCTTGCAAATCTCTTTTACTCTTAATGTAGCCATAGTTTCATTTATTTATATGTCGCAAAGGTAGTAAATTTTAGATAAAATCACATATTTCTGTAAAAATTTAGAAAAAACTTCATTTTTATTTGGTGGTTAATGAAATTATACCTACATTTGCAATACAGAAATGAAACAAAACCTTAATATCATGAAGACCTACAACATCACAAGCGAGATTTACGAAGAAATGGCAGAAAGGGCGGCAAAGTATGTTTCATGCTACTGGGATTGCATCGAACTGGAAGACGGATGCGCTGTCGTTTTTGCACTTGAAAACGGAAAGCCGTATGATGTTGAGGTAAGGAACGAAGATGATGAAATCATAGCAAGCAACTTCAATGTAGCAGACTTCGAGAAGATCGCAACAGAAGAAAACGCAGTTTGTTATGACATCCTCGGCAAGGCTTGGATTTGTGGAGCAAGAGTAAACGCATAAGTTAAACCAACTAAATACAAACTATTATGAAAAAGACTGATTTACGCGCTATCATGCAAATGGCTTGGCAGTTCGTCAAGAGAAACGGAATGACCCTCGCAGACGCACTCAAAAAGGCTTGGCAGGTCTTCAAGCTCAAGGCTCAGATGATGAAGGGCATCGTACGCTTTTACTTCCGCAAGGTTGACGGTACGATCCGCGAGGCTTACGGCACACTCAGAACCGACCTCATGCCGGAAATCAAAGGCGAGGACAACCGCAGGAAGAATGACACTGTACAAACCTATTTCGACACCGAAAGACAGGAATTCAGATGCTTCAAACTCGCCAATATAGTAACACTCTAAATATTAACCGGGACTGTGTGACAGGCAGTCCCATGATAAACCCACTAAATAATTACGACATGACACTTACAGAAGCATTGGAAACATTGGCAAAAGTTTTGCCTGTTGAGGTGGTGGAGTTGATCAGAGGGCATTTCCTCGCTCTTGATACCGATAGAAAAATCAATCTTATATATAATGAAAGTTTCCCGAACTGGGGTAAGAAAGGAGAAGTAAACGACCTTTTCAAAGCCGACAAATTGAACGATGATTTTATCAACATAGAAGATCATTTGTGGAGTCGCGCTTGTAATGCTCTCAATAATTGGCTTTATAATGCGTATTGCGAGGAGCACATAAAGGATCATGACGATGAAGAATAAAGCCACGACAACGGCAGAAATTGCTGTCTTGCTTGCAAAGTACATTTACAAGCAGTTCATGATCCAATACCTTTCGCGTAAGGTCAGACGATTGGAAAAGAAAGTGCAAACATAATTCAATAGGTTTTCAATAGAGCAAGGGCTCGGACTCTATAAATGCCCTTGCGGAAATGTCCCTCAGTCGTGAGATTCGGGGACTTTTCTTTTTATGTATCAGGATTGACAGCCCCATAGGGGTAGGGGGGGGAAGTACCCGTCCGGCAACCCCGGCACCCTATCCTCAGAAATTTTTTTGTTGTTTTTCCTGACCCTCAATCAATCCTCTCTCATGGTAGGCTTGCCCGTGCCGATGTATAGAATAACCCTCTATTGGTAATCAATATCTGTATAATTGATATTAGCACAAAAGTAAGCTATTTATGACAGTATCAATATCAAAACACATTTTGAGACCCTGAGATTAACAATGCAATTTCTATCATTTCAGAACCACAGAAAGAGACATGATTTTGATATAGAAAAATTCTAATTTGGAATAATCGGCAAACACTATTCAATGATTTATATATCAATGTGTTATATAATTGCTGTTGAGGTGGTTTTTATTGCTAAACGCTCTTGCAAAATATGTGCGGAAACACGGGCTTATTAGATTGCTTTTGATGCGATTGATGATGTGTTAATCTATGGCACAAACGAGAAGAGAGAAACAAAATAGAGAAAATCAAAATTAGCAACTTTGTAAACATTTCATGCTGATATTGCAGAGGATTCGTTATATTTGCGATGTGATTGTATGGAAGTCTATCTAAGGCTTCGATTTCATCACGATTTTAATTGCTGAGCCTCGACCGCCTGAAATATGGCAGTCGGGGCATTCCTATAAAAATGTGGGCACAAAATGGGCACATTTCTTAACTTTAGATAAAAACAAAAATAGGCAACTCGCTGACATATAGCAAATTACCTATTTGAGTGTGTGCTCCGGACGGGAATCGAACCCGTACGGACATTTCTGTCCACGGGATTTTCTTGCTACTCTTGCTTTTACACAAGCCGGCTTCATCCGTAATGCTAAGCCGTTGTAGTCT
>JAZNQB010000196.1:0-6300 GCA_045589995.1 Paludibacteraceae bacterium | reverse complement strand
TAACGGCTAAAAGAATAGATTTCTTCATATTTGTTCTGTTTAGTTGTTTTCAATTAAAAGCGCGAAACTACTACTAACATTTAGTGAGAGGTAGTAGGAAAAACTTTGGCAAGTATGCACATAGTAACTTCATGCTGATGCGCGAAGCCTGTTCACTATACTCTCGTCATTGAAAAGTTCCTAATTTTCTCAATAAAGAGCGAAAGCAAACGCTTCTTTTAATCAATATGTTATAGCGCAACGCTTTGCGCTTGTCTTTGCATATTTAACATCGAGCAAGCGACGGTAGTTAGTTCTTACAATATTCTTTGAATTTTTGTAATTCTGTCTTGTTTTGCATAATATTAAGCAAAATATCGTCTTGTTTTACCTTTGTTCTCCCACACATATCTTTCCTAATTAGTACCATTAAGTCAAGAAAGTAGTTAAACTGTGCGCCAGATCTGGTTTCGGTTAGAGAACTCAAATATTTATTCAAAGCAAAAATCACTTCGTCGGAACCATACATTATGAGTTCCTTTTTGGCATCCATTAGAGTATTTCCCATATCAGTATTGATAGTGCTATCTCCGCTATGTTGCTTTAATAATTCATAAAAAAAATCGTACAATTTAGCATATGCAGCATATCGTTTTTCAGACAATTGCTTCTCCATTATCTTTATCCTTTCTGTTTTTCTATGCAACAACGCGCCCATAACGGCACACGCTATTGTTGAAATTACAGAAAGAATTCCTAATAATAATGTAATGTCTATATTAAATTCCATAATAGATATGATTGTTATGATTAGATAAACTTTATTGCTTAGATTATGCATCATTCGTAGCAACTGAATAGTTGATTCCGATATCTTTCGCTTGCTCAATAGATTGCAGGTTATACCCACGATGGGTGGTAAGACCATCTGCGACCATAGCATTATATTCATCTATGGCAATTCTGAATTGTTGCAGTTGATGCATATCTATTTCAATATCAATACATTGAATTTGTTTTACAATATCAGTCATAAACTTACATTATAAAAAGTGACGTGTATGTACAAATAGTGGAAATTTGTTAATACCAACATATTCCATCATTAATTTGTAATATTTTCTAATAATATCCCGTTGAGCACTATTATCTGAATAATCGTTAATCTTCAGTCCAAGTGCCTCAAGTGCCTGAAGATTAATAGGTCGAGCATGTGTTTTCCATGTTGTATAATCTCCTAATTCTTTTGCTATATGCTCTGCCTTTTCTGTCTTCTCCGCATCTGTAACATCGGATAGGTCCTTGTGTTTCGTCCAGTGCTTGAACTTGTACTTAACAAGCCATTCTTTTAACAATGTAATTGTTAATTCTCGAGCTTGCTCATAGCCTTTTAATTCTGCCAGATCAAAATCTTTTAATATTAGAAATTCTGCCTGAGTTAATGTATTTGCTTGCGCTTTTGATATTAATTCGGCGATTTTGTCTAAATATCCCAATGCGGGAACATATTTGCCGTCTTTATTTGGAACTTGTGGATCAATGGGTCCTAAAACAGAAAAATAATCCATCCATATTTCATCTCCACTCATGCAAAAAATAGTACCTGCGCTATAAGCATAATCAGGAACAATAAAAATAACCTTTTTATAGTTGTGTCGGATTATATTGACATAACGTTCTACTACCGTCGCGCTTCCTCCATTAGTAGTTAAGATAACTACTAAAGTATGATGTTCTTTTTCTGTTGCTAGTTGTTCTACTATGGACAAAAATTGATTTTCTGGTCCCTCATGTATAGGACCTGTAAAAACTAATACATCAGCATCCAATTGTGCCTCCAATTCCTGCAAAGCAGAATGCAAAGCCTCTTTTAAAATGCCGCTAACCGAAGATGTCTCCATAAAATTAATTTATAATAATCTTTATGTACTATTATTTACATCAATATTTATACCGTTGCGAGATGTCGTCTTTGGAGAGCTGTTAAGACGCTTTCTGAAGCTATAGGATTTAAACCTCTGAATGTAGTACGGCTTTTCAATTCGGAAAGTGGCATGGTAAGCAATAGTTTGGCAATGCACTCATCCGCAAACGAATTGCTTACTACATTTACGCCTGTAAAGTCAAGCACAATTCGCTCGTCTTGTTCCAATAACGGCATCAACTGCTCGCGCACATATTTCCCTAAAGGACGCGTGCCGAGATTTTCTCCATATTCTCTAAAACTGAATGTTACCATAACTCCTCTAATTCGTTGTCATCTAAAAATGCTTCTCTATATTGCGCAGCTACATCTGTGCGGTTTGCTACCACTTCTGCAGGATTGATCTCCTTGTCGGTCTGTAACTGCATATAAACGATAGTTCCTTGCCAAGGCTCAGTTTCTTTGGTGGTTATCTTTCTGTCCTTTACCTGCATTATATGATTTCCGGAACGGACTTCAAATAACAAGCCGGCTTGATTATTTAGCAAGGACGTTGAGAAAAGACCGAATCCCATTCCCTTACCATCTGTAATGGTATCTTCTATGCAAATTTTCAATGCCTCTGGTTCTGAAATATGCTTATATTTTTCATTCTCCGAAAGCGAGGCTTGTACACCTATTCCATCATCGGCTATCAAGAAGCTAAGAATGTGATTTGTTGGGTCATATTGCGTAATAACAGTTCCGAGTTCCTTGCCGGAATGTGTCAGCACATTATCCAATATCTCATAGAAGCAATAACTCATCGCCTCCAATACTGTGGTCTCAATGTCTAAATGCTGTGTCAAAACACTCACGACACGATGGTAAACATCGTAAATGTTTTTCTCGTCAAACACATCAATCGTGACATCATTCTCAGATGTGGAAAAGTATTGTTTTATGAGCGATGATAAGTTCATTTCTCTTAACCTTTGCAACTTTTGGCTGCAAAGTTACTGAAAATATTTGAAATACACAAGGATTTCTGTAGGAAAATGCAAATTCATTTGTATTTTGTGCAGCAAAGCCTTGTTATTTGCAAAAATGTGCGGATGTAATTTCGAGGTGGGAGGGCTGTGCCGTGTCGGTGTCCTCGAAGTTCGTGCCCATGTGGCTAAGAAGTTACACCAAATATTTAACTTTTTTGATATATGCAAGGGTTCGGGGGATTTTTTGCCCAATAGGATGCAATTCTCCCTCCGATTATTAAGATTCAGGTGTTAAGAGCCGCCTAAAACAAGTAAAAATGCATAAAGTTCACAAAATTGTGGTCCACAAACTTGTGTACTTCATTTTTTTTTACTATCTTTGCAGCCGAATTGAAAATACTATATTAGTATGAAGAAGAGTTTTGTATATGGAATGTTTGTCGAAGGAGACAACTTTACGGATCGCGAGAAAGAGACACGAAGGCTGAAAATGGACTTTGAGCATGGCCTGAATGTCATTCTCATTTCTCCTCGCAGAATGGGAAAAACATCCCTTGTCAAGCGCGTGCAATCACAAGTGAATGAGGATCTGGTCAAGGTGGTGTATATGGACATATACGATTGCCGCAGTGAGTATGATTTCTACAATCGTTTTGCAGAAGCACTTCTTAAACAAACAGCCTCGCAAGCCGATTTGGTATTGCAGAATCTAAAGGATTTTCTGGTGCGTCTTACTCCGAAGATTGCTTTCTCTCCGGATCCCGCAAGCGAGTATTCTTTGTCATTAGGCATAACTCCCAAAAATTACAGTCCGGAAGAAATACTATCACTGCCGGAGATTATTTCTCAAAAAATAGGCAAGCATATTGTCGTTTGCATTGATGAGTTCCAGCAAGTGGGCGAGTTCCCGGACTCGTTGACCGTACAGAAACGAATGCGTGGTGTGTGGCAGTTACAACGCAATGTGTCTTATTGTTTGTTTGGCAGTAAGAAGCACTTACTGACCGAGATATTTCACAGTAAAAGGATGCCCTTCTATCAATTCGGGGATACTATTTACTTGGATCCTATACCAACAGAAGAATGGGTGCCTTTCATATGTACGCATTTTGCGCAAGAAAAAAAGAAGATAAGTGAACAACAGGCTGCAAAGATATGTGAAATGGTGCATAACTATTCCTCTTATGTGCAGCAACTGGCATGGAACATATTACTGAACACGGAAGATGAGGTGACGGATGAGATTCTTCAACTATCCATGTGTGACTTAATTACCCACAATACGGCATTGTTCATGCAGCAGATTGACGGTTTGACCACATATCAGATGAATTTCCTTCGTGCCGTGGCGCATGGAGTGCATAAAGACTTCACATCGCAGGAGGTACTCGAAAATTACAATCTTGGTACTAAATCCAATATCACACGCTTAATCAATGTTCTGACTAACAAAGAATTGATTGAACGGCGTATAGATGGTATATATATTGCAGACCCGGTATTTGAGAAATGGCTTGAGTCATAATCATAGTTGACCAACACTACGGGCGGCACATTGTGTCGCCCGTGCTTGTTCTAATTGCCGATTATTAAGATTGTGGCAAATAAGGGCTACGACCGAGCGATGACCGAGCGACGAGCGGGAGATGACCGAGACACAACCGACTCGAAAATCGCCCTATTTTGCCCTGAAAAATGTACGATTATTAAGATTTCGGCATGGTATCTCGTTGGTATCCTGTCTGTCTATCGTCGGGTACATGTCTCGTATGTGTCTCGAACGCGGCAGGTAAGCGCTAAAAGTAACGATTATTAAGAAAATGATAGCGGGCAACCTTCGGCTGCCCGCTATCACAGATTCACATATCAACAAATATGTTGTTTATCTTATTTCTGCGCCTGTAATCGTATAAGTCTTGTCGCCTTGCATGATAAGAATACAGCCGTTATTGATGGCTTTGGTCGGAGTACCTGCACCGTTAATGTTATCTAAAGCAGTAGTGCTTGATTGTGTTGCGAATGTGCCTGATTCCTCGTCTATTACATCTGTGCCGTTCAAACTCTGACGAACAAAATAGTAACTTGTATTTGGGGAAAGGCCTGTTATGGTAAACGAGTAATACTCTGCGAATTGCGTTGATTCTTCTTCGTCCTCTTCATACAAAGCCGGTACACGTGCTGGTGTTTGATTTCCCGCCAAGTCAATACCTATCAAATGTCCGTTTGCATCAAAGGTAAGCGTCATATACCGCTGCGTGTGCGCCTCGTCCGTATAGAGAATCCAGACATAGCCTGTTGCAGAGAAATTTTGTACCCACGACACTTGGACATTATCAATGCCAGAGACAACAGGAGGTTCGATAGAGACAATGTTCGTAAAACGATTCCAGCCGTCTGCTTGCCGGTAAGCATTTACACTTTGAGCCGGTACATAAATCTTTGTTCTATCGACATGACATAAGCTTAAGAATGTAGTATTACTTTTTAGATTATATACAAGAGGAGGATTGGCAGCCCTTAAATATATATCAATGTTTTCCCTGTGCTGGGGGACAAAGAAATCCACTCCTACTGATTTTAGTCCACTGCCGAGTGTCAAATGCATTAAATATTTGCAATCTAAAGCCCAGTCACCAATCCGTTCCACACTATCCTTAATCACTAAATGCGTAAGAGAGTCCACATCTGACAGAGATTCTTCTCCTAACTCTTTCAGCGTTAACGGTAATTCAAGATACCTTATATTACGAGCCCAAACCAACGCTCCATGCCCTAACATGACCACTCCTTCTTTGATGTAAACAGAATCGCGGAGATTGCCGGCAGGATACGCAAGCAGTACACTTTTGTCCTTCGAATATAAGATTCCCTCTTCCGTGGTATATTTGGGATTATTGTCCGCCATTATAATAGAGTGAAAACTATTCCCGTAAAAAGCACCTGCGTCTGCAAAATGATCTATACCGACCTCATTATAGAATATGATAGAATCAATCGTTGCCGGCAACATCAACACTTTGATATCTTTATTTATGTATTTAAAACACATTGAGTCCAAGCCCGTTACTGGATATTGTTTCCCCTCATAGGTTATAGATTCAGGGATACGCATGGTATCGCATAAAAAATCTGCATAGTTTGACAGGTGTCGTTTCGTTGCTGCAGCATCAGTATATGTCACGGATACAGTTGTCCCGTCACTGTTAATATTATAGGCAATTTCACAGCCATCTTCGTTGGCTACCTTAAAATCATACGCGTACGTATTCAGCGCGCACGAAAAAATAACGGCTAAAAGAATAGATTTCTTCATATTTGTTCTGTTTAGTTGTTTTCAATTAAAAGCGCGAAACTACTACTAACATTTAGTGAGAGGTAGTAGGAAAAACTTTGGCAAGTATGCACATAGTAACTTCATGCTGATGC
>JAZNQB010000195.1:0-2926 GCA_045589995.1 Paludibacteraceae bacterium | reverse complement strand
ACCTATCCATGATTTTGAGATTCTTACCATGAATTTTGAGGACATCACCTACGATATTCTGGAGTCCGAAGAACCTATCACGCTCATCACCATGTACGACCTCAATAAGACGAACCGTACCCAAGCAGCCAAACTGACGGGTATCTACCATGCGTGTATGGAAAGAGGCGAGCAGTGTTATTTCCTAACAGGTTCGGGCGAAGAGCAGATATATGCCTTCGGCGAAGAGATAGGCATGGATATAGAGACTATTGAAAGCACATTCTGCACGATTGACCCTGTGACGCTCAAGACTATCGTACGCGCTAACCCTGGTATGTTCGTGGTACAAAACGGAACTATCCTGGAGAAGCATAACTTGAGACAGATTAATGAATAATTAATAATGAATAATGAATATCTTTTTTAAATAATAAAAGAACAATATACAATAAATATAATAACAAAAAAATATCGAATATGAGAACAAAAATGGTAGCAGGTAACTGGAAAATGAATAAAAACTTGCAAGAAGGCGTAGCATTAGCTACCGAATTAAAAGAAGCAGTAAAGAACCCTAATTGCGCAGTGGTGATTGGTACACCATTCATCCACCTCGCTACAGTAGCAGAGTTGCTCAAAGACTCTCCTATCGCTGTTGCAGCAGAGAACTGTGCAGACCATGAGAAGGGCGCATACACAGGCGAAGTGAGCGCAGAGATGGTTAAATCTACAGGTGCTGAGTATGTTATCCTCGGTCACTCTGAGCGCCGCCAATACTATGCAGAGAGCTATGAGATGTTAGCAGAGAAAACACGCCTCGCGTTGGCTAATGGATTGAAGGTCATCTTCTGTATCGGTGAAGTAAAAGAGGAGCGCGAAGCAGGTAAGCAGAATGAAGTAGTGAAAGCACAACTTGAGGGTTCTGTATTCAACTTGACCGCTGAGGAGTGGAAAAACATCACATTGGCTTACGAGCCAGTATGGGCTATCGGTACCGGTTTGACCGCTACACCAGAGCAAGCACAAGAGATACACGCGTACATCCGTGGATTAGTAGCAGAGAAATACGGCAACGAAGCTGCTGACGACACTACTATCCTCTACGGCGGTAGCTGCAATGAGAAGAACGCAGCAGAGTTGTTCGCTTGCCCGGATATCGACGGCGGACTCATCGGTGGTGCAGCACTCGTAGCAGAGAAATTCCTCGCCATCATCGCTGCAAGATAAATGTCAATAGATGAATATCATTGTTAATTCCTATGGCACTTATCAAGACCATAAATAGAAATGGAGAAATCCTCACACCTAACATTGCTGACGATGTATTCATGGCAGATAATGCCACCGTCGTTGGCGATGTAACGGTGGGAGAAGGAACGAGCTTATGGTTCAATGCTGTCCTGCGTGGCGATGTTAATACCATTACGATTGGTAAGCATTGTAATATACAAGATGGTTCGGTACTGCATACGCTCTACAAGAAATCGACTATCACCTTAGGCGATTATGTATCCGTGGGACATAATGTCACTATCCACGGCGCCGATGTAGATGACTACGCGCTCATTGGTATGGGTAGTACTCTACTCGATGGCGCGCATGTAGGCGAAGGAGCTATTGTGGCGGCGGGGGCATTAGTGCTCAAAGGCACACAGATTGGTCCCTATGAGATTTGGGGAGGTATACCTGCTAAGTTTATCAAGAAAGCAGACCCCGCGCAGACCGAAGAAATCAATAAAACGATTGCTAATAACTACGCCATGTACGCCTCATGGTATAAAGAATAAATGACCTATTATCATGTTTAACAGAATTTTATTAAAACTCTCAGGCGAGAGTCTGCAAGGACAACAAGGTTACGGCATTGATACCCAACGCCTCAGTGATTACGCCGAGCAAGTGAAAGCGATTGCGCAAAAAGGCGTACAAGTGGCCATTGTTATCGGAGGCGGAAATATCTTCCGCGGTTTGAGTGGCGCGCAGCGTGGTTTTGACCGCGTGAAAGGTGACCAGATGGGTATGCTCGCAACTGTCATCAACGCACTCGCACTACAGTCCGCTTTAGAAGCTATTGACCAACCAGTGCGCTTACTTACGGCTATCCGTATGGAACCCATTGGTGATTTCTATAGCCCTGCAAAGGCTATCCGTTTGCTCAATAAGGGTAATGTAGTCATTCTGGCTGGGGGAACAGGTAGTCCCTATTTCACTACGGATACGGGTTCTTCGCTCCGAGCTATTGAGATACAAGCTGATGTGATGCTCAAGGGAACACGCGTGGATGGTATATACACTGCCGACCCTGAGAAAGACCCTACCGCCACTAAGTTCACGGAGATAACCTATGATGAAGTTATCCAACGCGGACTGAAAGTGATGGACTTGACAGCTACGGTGATGTGCAAAGAGAATGGTATGCCTATCTATGTCTTTGACATGGATACAACAGGTAATCTCGCGCGTGTCATCAATGGCGAACCTATCGGCACCTTAGTTAAACCATGATGACTGACTACTGACTACTGATTACTTAATAAAAATCCTACTATTATGTTAAACGACGAACTTGAACTCTACGAGACAGCAGCCGAAGAGCAAATGCAAAATGCTGTAACTCACTTAGACGATGTACTACAACACATCCGTGCAGGTAAAGCTAACCCACGCATCCTCGACCCTGTAAAAGTTGAGTACTACGGAATGATGTCTCCATTGAGCAGTTGTGCTACTATCACAACACCAGACGCGCGTACTATCGCTATCCAACCATGGGAAAAGAAACTCATCGGAGAGATTGAGCGCGCTATCATCAATTCGAATATCGGACTTACTCCTTCCAACAACGGCGAGGTTATCCGTCTTATCCTTCCTCCACTCACAGAGGAGCGTCGCCGCGAGTTATGCAAGCAATGTAAGGCAGAGGCAGAGAATGCCAAGATGTCTA
>JAZNQB010000194.1:0-1547 GCA_045589995.1 Paludibacteraceae bacterium | reverse complement strand
ATTCATAATCTGGGTGGCAAGCAAAATGCACAGTATCTTCACCACAAAGGTTATTCTCTGTATCGGCAGAGAATATTTGTCCATTGATAGTAATGTATTGTGTAAGTGGTTTGGTGGCACCGCCGGCAGAGTAGCCGTATGACTCATTTTTAGTAAAACCGTACACATGGGCGATGAAGTTAGAACCATTGCTTTTGAGTGTATGTGTGGCAGCAGCATTACCTAAACTAATTTGCGCATAGTAGTATCTATTAGAGCCGCTTACTGGCTTGAAGTTAGCAGCAATAGATAGGCTATCGAGTGTCATGAGGTCCGGTTGGTCCGTTACTACATTTACATAGTGGCTGGTGGTACCATTCTTACTTGCGTAAGTAGCAAATGTAACTTGGTCAATCTGCTGCTCAATAGGGTTTACCCAAATCATAGCAGGGTCTCCATCTTCTACATTATCAGCTTTTTTTGAAGCCATGAATAGGTGTGTAGCGCATGGGCATGAGGTGGTTATTACGCAGCTACCATCCTTTGCGTATTCTCCTTGTTCGCCAATCTTACATTCCCAATATTTTTTTGTATCTTTTGTAAAATCAAAAGTATGAACTACTGTACCATTGATGCGTACTTCAGTTCCATCATTTAGTGCCAATATGCGGATGAAATCTACATGTCTTCCTGCTGAAGTAGATAGGACAAATGTATTTCCCCAGTATTTGGTAGGCATTGCTTGTGAGAAGATATGGTCACGCTCTTTTGTTTGGTATGGGATATTGGTGTGTGGGCATCCTTGGAATACAGCAATCTTCTTTCCATCTCGTGCTCTAACGAATGTACCAGAAAGGTCACCTGCGTGATTATCTTTCTTGCCAGTCCAAACATACCATACTTGTCCCTTCATTAGTACAGGTGAGTGAAGCGTATCGCGGCCATATTTGTATTTTACTAATTCTAATTGTTCTGGTGTTAGTAGTGAGGAGTCGTTCGTGAAATTAAGTACACCTAATGCTTCGTTAATGGCTTCTGTGGGTACGGATGGGCAGTAGTCAATGATAGTATTATCCTCTGCTGCGATTACTGCGAAGTGTGAACCTTGTGTAGCGCTCGCGCCACCATGGTCAGATGGTGTATAGGTTTGGATAATATATTCGTCTAAAAGTGATGCTGTAGGCAACACATTGGTAGCGTCGAAAGTCGCTTTCTTATAGTTTGTAGCAAAAAGGGAAATATTTGCCGTAGATGTAACATGCAATGCACATGTATCTATTTTCTCAGAATAGGTGGCATAGCATACCTTACCACTTGTTTCCATCGCGCTGCGCGCATTGCTTACCAATACATTGCCCGAGTATAATTCTATCAATTGCATTTGATTAGCGGTTACTGCTATAGTCTCTGAATAACCAGTAAATGGATTGCTAATCGTTACTTGGCAATCCTCACGCGAAGAAATCGATAAAGAAAGAGTTAAATCGTTGTTCGGGTCTTGGTCTGCTTGCATGAAGGTAACCCAAAAGTCCTTACCTTCTGTTGATTGACCATCAACAACTGTTTCC
>JAZNQB010000193.1:0-1671 GCA_045589995.1 Paludibacteraceae bacterium | reverse complement strand
CCTGCTTGCAAGTCTGGGAATACGAGCACATTCGCTTTACCGGCCACTTCGCTACCCGGCGCTTTGGTAGCAGCTACACTCTCCACCAAAGCAGCGTCGGCTTGCAACTCACCATCTATATGCAAATTTGGTGCCAATTCTTTTGCAATGCGTGTTGCTTCTGTCACTTTATCTACTAATTCGTGCTTTGCACTACCTTTGGTGCTGAAAGAAAGCATTGCCACTTTGGGCTCGAAACCACCCAAACTGCGTGCTGTCTCAGCGGTAGAGATAGCTATCTCTGCCAATTGCTTAGCGTCTGGGTTGGGGTTTACTGCGCAGTCTGCAAAGAGCAAAAATCCATTCTCGCCTAACTGCTTGGCAGGAGTAAACATCAAAAAGGCGCCGCTCACAATAGAGCAACCCGGACGAGTCTTGAGAATTTGGAATGCAGGACGAATAGTATCTGCTGTAGTGCCGCGAGCACCGGCCAACTCTCCATCCGCATCACCGTTCTTGATCATCAAGCATCCTAAATAGAGAGGATCTTGTGCTTTCTTCGCTGCCTCCTCCTCGGTCATACCTTTCGCCTTGCGTAATTCATAAAGCAGGTTAGCATACATAGGCATAGCAGGGTCGTTGATAGGATCTACTATCTTCGCCTCCTTGATATACTCGTATCCTTTTTCTGCTGCCATCTGCTCAATAGTAGCTGGGTTACCGATGAGGATTAACTTGGCAATCTTGTCGCGAAGTAAGATGTTTGCTGCTTCTAATGTACGAGGTTCGTCGCCTTCGGGTAATACAATGCGCTGTGGGTTTGCTTGCGCCCGCGCAATCATTTGTTCTAAGATATCCATACTATATATTTGTTTTGATTATTTGTGCTTATTCCTTGCAAAAACCATATGACTCGCTTACGAGACACATACGGGACACATACGGGACGATAGCGTCGTCGCTAAATGAGACTGCAAAGATACAAAAAAAATCCCATATATGCAATATAAAGTGTAAAAAAAACTTTTTTTTGCAAAAATGTTTGGTGGTTTCAAAAAAAAGTAGTACCTTTGCACCCCGAATAGTGAAAAAGTAAATACTTAACAAATAATCTTGTCTCTTCATATGAGGAAAAGCATAATAATAGCACTGTTGTCTTGCCTCCCTGTTTTCTTGATTGCGCAGGAGTCTCAGGAGGTAAAGGGCGCCCACCCTTATAAGACTGAGGAAAATAAAGAGGTAGCGCAAGAGTTTGCGCATTGGTCGCTTACTCCACATGTGGGCTTCAACTATTTTGATGGTGACTTCAATTCAGAAATGAAGCATGCAGTGTCTATTCCAAATGCGGGATTAAGTCTTGAGTATGCTTTTACTCCTGTGTGGGCTCTGGGAGTAGATTATATGTTTGATACTTATACGGTTACAGGTAAGCCGGGCTTTGATAATGCTGATACACTCTTGAATGGTTATATGCACAAAGTGGGGCTTTATCTCTCAATGGACCTTATGAACCTCTTTTACCCACGCGCAGAGCGCAAGATTTTTAGTCTTCAGGGACTTATCGGAGGTGGACATGCGTGGTATAAGAATAATATAATGTACACAGATGATTCACGCTATCATACTGCTTCTCATGCGCCTAAGACCATGGATGAGTATGGCGGAGCGCTTTATCTGCAAGCAGGTGTGAAT
>JAZNQB010000192.1:0-2038 GCA_045589995.1 Paludibacteraceae bacterium | reverse complement strand
GCAAAATGTAGAGGAATTGACCAAAACATTGCAGAATAAGTTTGGTATTACAGATTCGCAAGTGATAGATGCATTGTGTAAGATTGATTTTGTGAAGCCAGGTTATGCCAATAAATCGCATAAATTCATTCGTCGTTTACTACCTTATCTAATGGAAGGAATGATGTATAGCGAAGCATGTGCTTGTATTCAGATAAATCACTCTAATAGCATGACTAAAGCGGAGCGCGAAGCGCGTCCGTTGGCAGAAAAAATAGACTTGCTGCAGAAGAATGCTTTGCGTCAACCTGTGATAGAGAAGATTCTTAACCAAATGATTAATCTTGTTAATCGTTTGCAACAAGAGTATGGGCCTATTGACGAGGCGCGTGTTGAATTAGCGCGTGAGCTGAAGCAAAGCCGTGATGAGCGTAAAGATGCTTTTGACCGAAATAAGAAGAATGAGGAAAGAAATAAAAATATTGCTGCTCTAATATCCGAAATAGGTATTCGTCCTTCGCGCTCACGCATACAGAAATATAAGATGTGGGAAGAAAGTGAACATCGGTGTATGTATTGCGGGAAGGTAGTTAATCTATCAGAGTTTCTTAATGGTACGGATGTAGAGATAGAGCATATTATTCCGCGTAGTATTTTATTTGACGATAGTTTTAGCAATAAGGTATGCGCATGCCGTGATTGTAATAGAGAGAAAGGCAATATGACGGCGATGGATTATATGGCTTCTAAATTAGAAGGTGAGTTTGAAGCATATAAGCAGCGTGTAGATGAAGCCTTTAATGCCCATCGTATCAGCAAGACTAAGCGCGACCATCTCTTGTGGCGTCACGCAGACATACCGCAAGATTTTATTGATCGTCAGTTGCGTCTTAGTCAATATATAGCTACCAAGGCGGTAGAGATTTTACAACAAGGTATTCGTCAAGTATGGACAAGCGGTGGTGGTGTGACAGATTTCTTACGCCACCAATGGGGATATGATGAGATTTTGCATACGCTTAATCTGCCACGTTACCGTCAGGTAGAAGATCTGACAGAGATATTACATTATGAACATGCTGGTCAAGAGCATGACGAAGAGCGCATCAAGAATTGGAGTAAGCGTATTGACCATCGTCATCACGCTATAGACGCGTTGACAGTAGCCCTCACACGCCAATCATATATACAGCGTTTGAATACCTTAGAGGCTTCGCATGAGCATATGGAGAAGTTGGTAACGGAGGCTAATACGCCATATAAAGAGAAAAAGTCCCTTTTGGAGAAATGGGTGGCATTGCAACCACATTTTCCGGTAGAGGAGGTAACGACGCAAGTGGACGGTATCTTAGTTTCGTTCCGTGCGGGTAAGCGTGTTACCACTCCTGCGCGTCGCGCTGTTTATCATGGTGGCAAACGCACTATCGTACAACGAGGCATCCAAGTGCCACGCGGGGCATTAACAGAAGATACAATATATGGTAAGTTAGGCGATAAGTTTGTAGTGAAATACGCGCTTGACCATCCGTCTATGAAGCCAGAGAATATTGTCGACCCTACTATTCGTCTTTTAGTGGAGAATAGAATAGCAGCATTGGGCAAAAAAGATGCTTTCAAAACACCTCTATACTCGGCAGAAGGCATGGAGATAAAGAGTGTGCGCTGTTATACATCTTTGTCAGAGAAAGGTGTTGTACCTATTAAGTATGATGAGAAAGGAAATGCTATTGGCTTTGCCAAGAAAGGAAATAACCATCATGTAGCTATCTATAAAGATCAAAGCGGTCAATACCAAGAAATGGTGGTTAGTTTCTGGGATGCCGTAGAGCGCAAACTCTATGGTGTACCTATAATAATAACAAATCCAAAAAACTTGTGGGATGAACTATTAGATAAAGAATTACCACAAGAGTTCTTGGAAAAACTGCCAAAAGATAATTGGCAGTATGTGCTCTCTATGCAAGAAAATGAGATGTTTGTGCTCGGTTTGGAGGAAGATGAATTCAATGACGCAATCGAAGCACAAGACTATAATGCGCTAAATAAACATTTGTATAGG
>JAZNQB010000191.1:0-3647 GCA_045589995.1 Paludibacteraceae bacterium | reverse complement strand
GAAATATTAGCTATTGGAGATGTTGTCACAATTAAGAAACATAGGATGTTTGCCTTTTGATAAGGGATGGCTGCAATCGGTATTCCCCAATAATTTACGCCTCACAGATAAGGTGCGTCAATTAGTAGCTACAGGACAAATCATACGCCTCAAAAGAGGTATGTATGTTCTCAGTGAAGAACTAACCCAACAACCAATTAATCGATTCTTAGTGGCTAATCACCTGTATGGCCCCAGTTATGTGTCGCAGCAAACCGCTCTGCGCTATTATGGACTGATACCCGAAGCTGTATATTCTATTCAATCGGTAACAACCAAGGCAGCACGCTCATTTGAGACTCCAATAGGGATGTTCTTCTACACTCCAGCACAACCACGATGGTTCCCTATTGGCATACAAATGCATACGGAATATAATTTCTCATATCTGATTGCTACTCCAGAGAAGGCCTTAATGGATGTTGTGCAGTTTACAGCAGGTGTATCTATGCGCTATGCAAAGGAAGTGGGTGAATGGTTAGAAGAGAATTTGCGTTTTGATATGGATCAACTGGGCGAAATCAATCTGGATATAATCAAGCAGTTAGCGCCTCTATCACATAAACAAAGAACAATAGAAACCATCATACGATTTATAGAAAATGAACGACGTCTTTAGTCAAATGTTAGCTGCGCATGCCATGCAAGGTGTAGATGGTCAACGCAATGCATTATACGAGGTCATGCAACAAGTGACTTTGGCAGGTTTAGCACGTGGTGGATTCTTTCAAGAAGCCGCCTTTTATGGAGGTACTTGTTTACGACTATTCCATGGACTGAAACGCTATTCTGAAGATATGGATTTCTCTTTGGTGAAAAAGAATCCTGATTTTCAATTTGAGAAATACTTCCCTGCTATCATAGAAGAAGCATGTCTATTGGGAAGAGAGATAACTATCACTAAAAAAGATAAACGAAATTTTGGTAGGGTAGAGTCCGCATTCTTGAAAGATACTACGGATGTGTATAACCTAAGTTTCCAAACAGAGCGCTCATTGCGGATTAAAATTGAAGTGGATACTAATCCACCTATGTGCTTTTCTACAGAGCAACAATTGATGGTGCAACCCTATTCATTTATGGTGCAATGTATGACATTACCCTGCCTATTTGCAGGTAAAATGCATGCTTTGGTGTATCGTCAGTGGAAGAACCGCGTCAAGGGACGCGATTGGTATGATTTTGAGTGGTATGTGCGCTGGGGACATACTCTTAGTTGGGAACATCTGCACGAACGGATTGTGGAATTCTCAGGAAAGGACTGTACACGAGATGAGTTCGTGGAACTCCTCAACCACCGATTAGCAACAACCGATATCAATCAAGTAAAGGCAGATGTATTGCCATTTGTGCATCATCCGAAAGAACTGGATATATGGTCAAATGATTATTTCCTACAATTGGCTCAACATATCCGGTGGGAAGAGTCCTATACTTTAATTGGTAGATCATAAATAAACATATATGAAAATAACATTGATTGCAGGGGCGAGACCCAATTTCATGAAAATCGCACCACTCATCAAAGCCATTGAGCAGTTTAATGGGACAAGATAAGAAAGTCAAAAGTAGAAAGTTGAATGTCTAAGATGGAAAGAAGTAATACTAAAATACGCATCGCGATAGATGTGATTATATGGTTCGCAGCTACGCTGCTATGCCTTTTATGGCGATGGGCTTCTGATAAGAGCGAGATAAATGGATATTGGTTCTTATTCGGAGGACTAACCATACTATGGGTGCTATTCGGATGGATATTCCAATTATACCGCTCCTACAAAGAGACATGGCTATGGCAAGCCGTACTATCCGTAATTGCCACTACGGGTCTGCTCATCGGATTATGCTACTGGGGACTGCCATACTTATCAGATGACCTCTCTTTCCGCGTGGCATCATGGACCATCATGCTCGTAGGTGTATGCGAACTGATAGTGGTACTCATCGCACATTACTGGAAATATGCCACCAACCTCACCGTGCCCGTCATGGAGATAGAGCAACGAGCAAATGCACAAGTGGCCCATGCAGAAGAGAAGCGTAGCCTAAAGTCAATGGAGTCCATCCATCAGTCAGTGCTATCTGTAACCACCGAAGAAGACTATCTTATGCTATGTGAGAAAGCACGATTAGATTCGCGACAGACGAAGATGGTATGCGATAGGGACCGTTTCAGTTTCTTACAGATACCTGATTATCAGTATAGTACATTGGTGGATATGACATTGCTCAATGATGCTAAAGGAATCAATAAACGCTTCTGTATTGTTAATCAAAAACTGCCCGATAACGGGCGATATGTGTGCTGCTATCGTCCGCAAGAGTATATCAAATCCAAAATCCTTGCGCGCTACCCCAAAGGGCTAAACTGGATAATTTACTCCTTTTACTTCCTGCGCAAGCGTATTATACCACGACTGATGCTCACCAGCCGTCTATACTATGATCTAACTAAAGGACGCAAGCGTATGCTGAGCAAGACCGAAGTGCTGGGACGACTCTATTACTGCGGATTTGAAGTAGATGAGATAGTGCCCATGGGGCATATAGAGTATATCTTCGCGCACCGCAAGTCACAACCATACCCACAAGAGCAAATCAAACTATATGGACCACTCATCAAGCTCCCGCGCGTGTGCAAAAATAAAGAAATACGCTATTTCTACAAGATGCGCACCATGCACCCATATGCCGAATATATACAAAAATATGTATATGATATGTACGGTACTACAGATGGGGACAAAGCTGTGAATGATTTTCGTATCACCACTTGGGGACGATTCATGCGTAAATACTGGATGGATGAACTACCTATGATTCTCAATATACTGAAAGGAGATATGAAGTTAGTGGGCGTTAGACCACTAAGTAAAACGAAGTTTGATACCTATCCCGAATGGTTGCAAGACCTGCGCACAAAAGCCAAACCAGGTTTAGTGCCGCCTTTCTATGTGGATATGCCACAAACGCAAGAAGAAATGTTTGAAAGTGAAGCGCGATACCTTCGTGCATACCTTGAACGACCGATACATACGGACTGGAAATATTTCTGGAAAGCATTCTATCAGATTGTATTTAAGCATGCTAGAAGCAAGTAAATGCATAGCGCGTGAAGGACGATGTCACTCAATAAACAAATAATACGATTGGCAGTGCCGAGTATATTGGCCAATATAACCATTCCATTAGTGGGAATGGTGGATACTGCTATTGCAGGACATTTAGGTGATGCCGTGGCAATAGGCGGTATAGCCGTCGGTACGATGCTATTTGACTTGCTTTATTGGAATTTCGGTTTTCTACGCGTAGGCACCAGCGGCATGACCGCACAAGCATATGGGAGAGAATGTCAAATGTCAGATGTTAGATGTCAGATGTTGGATAAGAGAGTGGAGTGCGGGGAAGAGACATCGCGATTGCTCAAGCAGAGTATATGTACGGCATTGATAGCAACCATGCTGATTTGGGCTATACAATGGGTGTTTGTGACGGGTGTGCTGGCTGTCATGCCGTGCTCCAAAGCTGTGGCAGAGATGGCACGAGAGTATTTCTTCGTGCGTATATGGGCAGCACCAGCAAGTCGGATCGTAGCCATGTCGTTCTGT
>JAZNQB010000190.1:0-2990 GCA_045589995.1 Paludibacteraceae bacterium | reverse complement strand
GGTACCTACCTCTTCAAAGAAGGTATGGGTCAGAACATTGGTTGGTTCTACTCTATCCAAGGTATTGTATCTCTCTTTATGCCTGCGCTGATGGGTATTGTAGCAGACCGTTGGGTACAAGCACAGAAAACGCTCAGTCTTTGCCATGCTTTAGCGGGTATTTTCATGTGTGCGGCTGGTTTGTATGCTTATACAGCATCTGATGTACAGTTTGCTACGCTCTTTACGCTATATAGTTTCTCTGTGGCCTTTTTCATGCCTACTATAGCTCTCACCAATTCGGTGGCCTTTAATGCATTGGTGAAGGCAAATATGGATACGGTGAAGGATTTTCCGCCTATTCGTGTATTTGGAACTGTAGGATTTATTGTAACGATGTGGTGTGTGGACTTATTAGGCTTTCAATCCACTCCATGGCAGTTTGTAGTGAGTGGTGCTCTCTCTATTATCTTGGCTATTTATTCATTAACGCTCCCTGCATGTGAGATTAAGAAAGCAGAAGGTAATGTCAATCTTGTGGAAGCGCTTGGTCTCAAGGCCTTCACGCTCTTTAAGCAGAAGAAGATGGCTTTATTCTTCATTTTCTCTATGATGTTAGGAATGTGCTTGCAGGTAACAAATTCGTATGCCAATCCGTTTATCACCTCTTTCGGTGCTATTGAGGAGTTTGCCAATACTTTTGGTGTGCAGCATGCCAATATACTTATCTCTATTAGTCAGATATGCGAGGCTTTGTGTATCTTGGCTATTCCATTCTTTTTGAAGCGTTTTGGTATTAAGAATGTGATGCTAATGGCAATGTTCGCGTGGGTATTGCGTTTTGGTTTATTTGGTGCGGGTGATCCGGGAATGCCGGGCGTGTTATTATTTGTATTGAGTTGTATAGTGTATGGTTTTGCGTTTGACTTTTTCAATATATCCGGTGCGCTATATGTGGATCAAGAGACGGAGCCTGCGCAGCGTTCCTCAGCTCAAGGTTTGTTTATGATGATGACCAATGGTTTAGGTGCTACGATAGGTACTTTGTCAGCTCAGGCTATTGTTAATAAGTTGGTGATGGCAGAGGATGTAGTGAAGCAAGGTCCATTAGCGGTATGGGATGGTTGGCAAGCGAGTTGGTATATTTTCGCTGGCTTTGCCTTGGTGGTTGCTATTGCTTTCTGGCTTTTCTTCCCTAAGACTCCTGTGAATAAAGATATCGAAGTGAAGCACTAATGTATAAGAAAGAACTATCATACTATTTCTCATCGCCTATTGCGTATATTGTAATTGGCTTGTACCAATTGGCGATAAGTCTTTTCCTTTGGGTTATTCCGGGTCAGTGGAACATCATTGATTCGGGATACGCCCAAGTGGACGGCCTATTCCAACTAAGCCCATGGCTCATGATGCTGCTGTGTCCTGCTCTCACCATGCGCTTATTATCCGAAGAGCGTCAGTCGGGGATATGGGATTTAATTCGCACCAAACCCATCTCCGTTTCACGCATTATGTTCGGCAAATATTTTGCAGCATGGACACTTGTTTTAATAGGTTTATTACCCTGTTTTGTGCATTATTTTGTGGTGGCATACATGGCGGAACCGATGGGTAACTTAGACAGCGGAGCGTTCATTGGTTCGTTCATTGGACTGATTCTATTAAGCGGTGCGTTTTTAGCCATAGGACTTTTTTGCGCCACATTCAGCAAAAGTCAGATTGTATGCTATATAATAGGTACATTGATGTGCTTTGTGCTTTACTGGATAGTGCTCCAAGACCACTACTCATCTATCTCACGCGGTGTCTTGGATATGCGGGATGTGATGTTTTTCATCACTGTAGCAGTACTGGCTATTATAGCCGCTATCGTTACTATTGACCGCCTCACCCGTAAATAGGTAGCGCTTTATGACTCGCATAGGTATATTATCCGACACACATGGATTTTTGGACAAACGCGTCTTTGAGCATTTCAAGGATGTGGATGAGATATGGCACGCCGGCGATATAGGCAGCGTAGAGGTCTTACAGGCGTTGCGTGAGTTCAAACCCACGAGAGCGGTGTTTGGTAATATGGATAGCGGTGAGGTGCGATGGTCATTGAGTGAGTTTTATCGTTTCCGCGTGGAAGGCGTGAATGTGCTGCTGACGCATATAGGTGGTTATCCGGGTAAGTATAATCCGTGGTTGATACCTATGTTCCGTAAGTCATTGGATAATCAGGAAGATGCCAATCATCGTATAGATTTGTTTGTATGTGGCCATAGTCATATATTGAAAGTGCAATATGACTCTATGTTTCATTTCTTAACGATGAATCCGGGTGCCGCAGGCAAACAAGGTTGGCAAGCATGCCAAACCCTATTACGCTTTACTATTGATGGCAATAAAATAGACAATTTGGAAGTAATTGAGCTGGAAAAACTATAAAAGTGATTGTTGTTGGCTTACAAAATGCATAAAAAAAGCCTTTTATATCAAAAAATGTTATAAAACATATTTTTTTATTTGGTCAATTCAAAAAAAAGCAGTACTTTTGCATCGGATTTAAGAATTGCCAACTCCAGTTAGCAAAATTGCGATTGAAAATGCTTAAATCATAGATAATAGACCAATCTTTTTTGTACCTTAAATAAACAGACTAATACCTTAGAAAAGCAGTCGTCGGGATGACGCCTGTTTTCGTTTTTTAGAGAAAGACCCGCCCCTTTACCTATGTTCAAACCGCTTAACTATACCCCCTACTCTCTTGGTAGGGTTTTTCTATTTATATTTCATAAAAAAGGGCGAGACTTGCGTCCCACCCTGAATGTTTTCACAACGGAATAATCCTTAAAGTCGGATCGTAGCCATGTCGTTCTGTGAGCCAAGGAGTTGTCTGGGTTGGTTGTCTTCCTAAGACCGCTTGGCCTCCGACTTCTCTTGGTAGGGTTTTTCTATTTATATTTCATAAAAAAGGGCGAGACTTGCGTCCCACCCTGAATGTTTTCACAACGGAATAATCCTTA
>JAZNQB010000189.1:0-23553 GCA_045589995.1 Paludibacteraceae bacterium | reverse complement strand
CAAGACGGGCGTATTTCCGACTACTACTCGTTTAAGGCTAATAATAATACATGGACGGCTGTTGTCTTTAAGCCACAAGAGACTATGCCAAATACGATTAACAATGTTGACGCAGAGAATTGGCATATTGTGATGAGAATGCGTTCTTCAATGGATAATAATGTATTTGGATATAACCAATTTAGAGTGAATCTGGTAAATAATGGTCAGAATTTCTATCTTAATACAAGTGATTGGGGAGTTACATTAGGTGATGGACAATGGCATACTGTAAAATTCAAACTAAGTGCGGCTGCAGGTACAGTACCATCTCAGTTCTTACAGAAAGACCAAATAGCAGTGCAACTCCATGTTAATGGCAATTTACAGAAAGATGAGTTCTTTGACATCGATTATCTCTACTTTACCAATGAAGTAGTAGAGGATAATGGTACACAAGATGGATATAAATTCCTCTTACGCGATACAAAGGACAATACTGCATTGCTCAATACCTATAATGCCCAAACCGTTGATGTGGACCTCAATCGCTCATTCGTAGCAGATGGCGCATGGTACACGCTCTGCTTGCCATTCTCAATGACAGCAGATAAAGTAAACGCAGCATTCGGAGCATGCAAACTCGCGAAACTCAATAGCAGCGAACTACGCGGCTCAAGCCTCATACATCTCAATTTTGATTATGTCAATGCCATAGAGGCGGGTGTCCCATACCTCTTCATGCCTATGGCGGATGTCAAACCGGTAATCATCGAAGATGTAGTAATTGATAATACGCTCAGACCTATAGTAAAAGATCACTTCAGTATGAAGGGTATCTTCTCTCCTGAACAAGTGGCTACAGGTGACTATTTCTTAGGTTCAAACAATTATCTCTATCCTGTACAAGAAAGTGATAATTCTTCATTGAAAGGTCTCCGCGCCTACTTTACAATAGGAGCAGGCGCGCCTGCAAACGCGCAAGCACGCGTAGTAATGGCTCCAACAGTGGCTACCGACCTACAAGAGAATACCATCACCACCACTGCAGAAAAAGTGATCAAGGATGGTACAATCTACATCCTCCGCGGAGATAAGATCTACACTACCACAGGTCAATTAGTTAAATAATATCAATCACGAGCAATCTGGAGTCCCGGAGTTTTACACCTCCGGACTCCAGACCTCCAAACTCAAAAACTCTAAAATTCTAGAACTCTAGAAATCTACCAAAATCCAACATCACAATGAAAAAAATGTATAAAACCCCGGAAATAGATGTGCTCGCTATCATAGGTGCACAAGGTCTTTGTAGTGTATCAGGATTTATAAGCACCAATCCTGATGCCGGTACAATTCCACCACAATCAGAAGGCCGTTAAGAATAAAGACCTATTTTCATAAGTGAAAAATATGCGTAAAATAATAGCTATACTATGCATCCTGCTCTCCGTGCAGTTTGTTATGGCCCAGACCAAGTCCTATAAAAGGGGCTTGGCGCTGGACCAAAATAAAACAACAGTGGCAGATTTCAAAGCATTAGCACCATCGGTTACATGGTTCTATAATTGGAGCACTTCTGCCAAATTGGATGGAAATGAAGAAGGGATAGTCTTTGTCCCCATGACTTGGAATGGAGGATATAATACCAATGACCTCCGTAATTACCTGAAAAACCATCCGGAAGTGGACTATCTCTTGGCATTTAATGAACCTAATTTTAAGGACCAAGCCAATATGACACCATCGCAAGCAGCCAAAGCATGGCCTGCATTGCAAGCCATAGCGGATGAGTTCAATCTCAAACTCGTTTCCCCTGCACCAAACTGGTGCGGATGGTGCGTCGAGGAAAATGGCACTACCTATAATTCACCATATGACTGGCTCCGTGACTTCCTGAAGGAGTGCAAAGATTGTCGCGTCGATTATATCGGCATTCACTTCTACATGGGAGCAATGGAGGCTGTCAAAGGAAGCATAGAGCAATTATACAACCAATTCGGCAAACCCATTTGGCTCACTGAATTCAATATGGATAAGAATGGCATGGGTGATAATGGCACCGTAGATGAACAGCGCGATTTCATGGTCAAGATGATTGACTGGATGGAGCAAGACCCGCGTATCTACCGCTATTCATGGTTCCTCACCAGAGGTGGTATATTGCCTGACCTCATGGCTTCTACCAGAGGTCAATTGGCTACATTGGGAAAAATATATGCGCATATGTCTTCCTATGACACCAATTATTGGCATAGCATAGCAGATAGAATAGAAGCAGAGCACTATGTCCGTATGAGCAATCTCTCATTGGTCGAATCCACTGATAAGGATGGAAACCTATCGGTCGGTTATACACAAGCGGGAAGTAGCCTCTACTATCAAATAGATGTTCCTGCCACAGGTGATTATACACTCACACTCCGTACTGCCGGTGAACAGCAGGCCATACTGCAAACTTCACTCGACGGAAAACCAATAGCCAATATACAAATCCCTGCATCTGGAGCATGGACCAATTGGCAAGATATTGCATGCACAATACCAATGACCGCAGGACAACATACACTTACACTCACTTGGCAATCAGGCTCCTGCGACATCAACTGGATAAAACTATCCAATAATACACAGCAGGCTATCGAGCAAACTCAAATGCAAGACAATCACCCGCAACCACAGAAAATAATAAGAAACGGACAGCTCTTTATCCGCCACCAAAATACAGAGTACGATATCTTAGGACGCCGCCAATAATACATGATAGAAAAACGCATGGATATGAAAAAATATAGCTTAATCTGTTTACTGATACTTATGGGCACATGCGCAATACAAGCGCAGGTCTCCCGCCAATTCTGGTTCGCTCCACCGTGGATGAACTCACATCATACAGGAGAAGCTGAGTTCCATCTTATCTTGTCTGCTTATGACCAAGATGCACATGTCGTCATCTCACAACCAGCAGACGGGGGAAGAGTCTTGTGCGATACAGTGGTCTATGCACATAGCTATTGTGACATCCTCATAGCACCCAAATCAGACCATAAGACATACGCAGAGAAGAATATAGAAGTACCATACAATACCATCTCCAAAAGAGGAATGCTCATTAGCGCAGATAATGAAATCGGTGCCTATTACCAAATCACACACGCTAACGGAGAAGCATACACACTCAAAGGAGAGAATGCCTTGGGAACGGACTTCGTAGTCATGTCGCAAAATCGGTATTCCAATCAAGCTAATTATAATGGGTATATCAGCCATAATAATAGTGTGCAGATCGTCGCTACTGAAGACGCCACTACGGTCACTATATATCCTTCGCAACCTGTCGTGCACGATGATGCCACCACATCTACGGCACCCATCACCATTGTCCTCAATAAAGGAGAAACATATGCGCTTAAAGCCGCAAGCACGGCAGCCAATGCACACCTTATTGGCACACGCATAGTGGCGGATAAACCCATTGCCGTCACTTCGTCAGATGACTCGGTGGCGGTTGGAACAGGGCAAGACGCAGTAGGAGAGCAATTAGTACCAGTGGACATGGCAGGAACAGACTATACAGTCATACCATTAGCCAAATCCACATACGAGAGCATTTATATCCTCGCGCTACACCCTGCTACCACGGTCACTCTCCATAATGAAACAGGAGAAGAAACAATACTGTTAGACTCCTTGCAAAGCGAATCTCGTATGATAAAAGGAGTCACATATATCCATGCAGATGCAGAGATACAAGTCTTCCAATTAACGAATAAGAATGGCGAGTCAGGAGGTACAGTCCTCCCACAAATGTTATGCACCGGATCCTATAATGTCACATACAAACGCATACCAAATAGCGATTACACCATCTTGAATATATTAACCCAAACGGCCAATCTGGGCTACTTGTATGTGAATGGAAATGAAATACCAGTAGAGAATTTCACGCTCATACCAGGTACGGATGGCGCATGGTCATATGTCTCTTTGGATGTCACTGCCAAGCCTGCAGATATGCCATTAGAAGTAGAATCACTGAGAGGTGTATTCCAACTCGGAGTGGTAGATCATGCCTCAATACCACAAGGATCACTCACATATGGCTTCTTCTCCAATTATGCCAATGCCACCTTTATTGATGTCATGGTGGACGACCAACTACTCGATTCTACTTTCGTCCTATGTGAGCAAGAAGCAGTTACCATGGTAGCTTCAGCACCGGATGGAGTAAGCAATTTCCAATGGTACCATCAGGGAGTATTAGTCCATACAGGAGATACACTCACATTGGAGAATGTGACACTGGCACAAGCAGGACAATATACCATACAAGCCGATAGTAGAGATTGCACCGTAGAGAATAAAGACTTCTATTTCCATGTACAAGCGCGTCAGCAGACTATACCGGTCACTGAAATAACCATAGAAGAAGGTGAAAGCTATACATGGGAGGTAAATGGAGAAACATATACTACCACCACGCGTGATACAGTCTGGATGCCTGTACAATACGAGGATATACCGGTCATGGGATGCGATACAGCAGTGGCATTGCATGTCATTGTGCGCTCATGCGTACAAGCTACTCTGGATTGCCCTACTGAAATATGTGGCGATCAAACACAATTGCTCATCCCATGCCTCGTAGAGGGTAGCGGAGAGTACACATTCTCTATCACATTTGACGACAATGCAATCCAAGCAGGATTTCAAAACCACCAATTGCAATACACAAATGGAAATCTGGTATTGACCCTTCCAGAGAATGTCTATGCAAACGAATATAAGGCTACAATCACGCTGAGTCCGGCAGAAAAAGATTGCGAAATACAGCACTTTGAAATCACCTTCTTAGTCCGATATCCGGTTACAGTATTTGTACAGAAATGGAATGATGTGCTCGCTGTCTATAACGATAAATACAATCGGGGAGAAGGACAAGAAGGATACCGCTTTGTGGCATTCCAATGGTATAAAGATGGGCTACCTATCGTAGGAGCTACAGGCTCGTATTACTATACAGGACCAGAAGAGAAATTAGACTTTAATGCACGCTATTCAGTCCTACTCACCAGAGAAGATGGCACACAGATACAATCATGCGAATACCAACCGCTTTATACCGATGTGCCGGATATGGTCACTACTACCAAAGTGGTACAAAACGCACAAGTAGTCATCTATCGTGCAGGGAAAAAGTATAATATTTTAGGTGTGCCGCTACAATGAAAAAAATAATCATATATATCGGAATGGCGGTGCTAATGATTACCATCTCATCGGCAAGAGCACAAGCCAACGACTCTATTCTTACCCATTATGTGGGACTAACTGCGCATATAGGATATGATAATATGTTCACGCAACAGCCGGAACTAAAAGATGTCGGAGGCGTCGGAGGAGGAATAGGTTTCTTGTATAAATTCCAATACCGCCCATGGCGATTTCAAACAGGAATACTCTTCTCTTCACTCAATTCGCTCTCGAAAGGAAAATGGCAAACAAGCGAACAGGTAACGGACCCATATCCTACCATGATGTGGAACAACCAATATGAAAATGTAAAATACAAACGCCATGCCCTCGCCATGGCAATACCACTAATGGCTGGCTATAAATGGCGAGACTGGACATTCATGCTGGGAATAAATGCTGCTATGCCCGTTTGGCAAACAGCTTCCTTCGCAGGAGACCATACCACAACCATCAAGGATGAACAACTATACGATGAGTTTCAGAATATGCCAAACCATGGACTGACCACTACACCCTTTTTCGAAATACGACCCAAAACAATGAATTTCGACTTAGCACTGCAAGCCGAAGTGGTATGGGATCTCGATAAGTACTTGGCATACAAACCCAAAAAGAACTTTAGGAGCGGAAGACGCAAGAAATCCTTTAAAGAACTATTGCACTACGAAGCATCACTCTTCGCTTCATATGGAGTTATCAACTCAGGAGTAGTGGATGACCCGCTCAATAGTCTATTCGTCGGAGCACGATTTGCCGTGTTCTATGAGTTTGAACATCCAAAAGCAAAGAAAAAAGCAAAAGCGGTCAAGAAAACTTCCGCTCCGGCTAAACCGGCTCCGAAAAAGAATAATACTACACCACCTGCAACACCTGTACCTCCTCCACCAGTCGTCCAAGATACCTTGGTATATGGAGAACAAACAATTACTAAAGGCGAAAAGATTGTACTCCAAAATCTCTATTTCGCTACAGATAAAACAAATGTATTACCTCAGTCGCAGGAGGCACTCGATGAGTTATATCTCTTCCTCTCTGAGAACCCGGAAGTGCGCATCTGTATATTAGGACATACAGATAATACAGCTTCCGCAGCATATAACCTCAGATTATCGCAAGGAAGAGCTGATGCAGTCAAAAACGAAATGGTGAATAGAGGAATAGACCCCTCAAGAATAGAAACACAAGGAAAAGGTATGTCCGAACCGGTGGCGGATAATAATACACCGGAAGGAAGACAACAGAACCGAAGAGTGGAATTTATAATACTATAAAGAAAACAGCAATATGAAACGGATTTGGATAATAGGGCTGGTGATGCTAATGGCATCTTCTATACAAGCAGAGAAACGAGTGTATTTCTTTAGAGGACAAAACCTACCTGCAGAGGTGGAGACAATAGATCTCAGACCTGATAAAGGTGTAGCACAACTCGCACTCAATAATATATACGAGGACTCAGAATCGCGCTACGCACTCTTCACCAAAAAAGCAGATAGCTGGTGGCAAATCATGGTGGAAACAGCCAAAGGAAGAACTGCGAACCTAAGTGAGGTAAATAGCAACTGGTATCTCAAAATCAAAATGAGAAGAACAGTCAACTATACACTAACACTCGTGCTGGCTGGCGCAGGTACGGCAAATGGCTATCCCATCACCACCTCACAATTACCGGCAGACGGTGAATGGCATACATTGACAATCCCGTTGACGCAATTCCCTACTGCACCTCTCTTCTCTGAGAAAACAACGGGAAGACTGCTGCAAATACATTCGGATTTGGGATATGCTGGAGACTTGGTAGGTATAGATTATTGTTACCTCACCAATGACCCTACGGGAGAAGACACAGGTACAGTACAACCGCAAAAGAGGTATTATTTTGTTACCAACTCCCGCACACCTTTGACCAACACACCATATGCGGTAGTGGATTATTCCAAGCAAACAGACATCCGGGCGAATGGATGGATGCAATGGTCGTATGTGCCATTCCCATACTACTCCATGGAAGCAGAAATGCCTGTCGCACAGCAGATACTACTACTCAATGAATGTCCTATGGAGGATGTGGACGCTGATTGGTACATCATTGCACAGATACAGACCAATGTGCAAGGAGCATTCGAATGGCGCTTATATTTGCCGGATGGAATAGCTTACACCGATACGATAGAAATGGACCAACTCATCAGGGACGGCAAAACATGGAATCGTATCTGCTTACCATTGAGCAAAGCGAATAAGTGCCTTTATACAACACAAACAGCATTACTATGGTCTCTTACATCACTCGCACAAACTACGGCAGGAGAATGGAGTATGGGATCCATGATGTTGACCAACGAACCATCTGCTACTGATCCAAATCCTGTAGTACCGGGAGACCCCTCACAAGAAACAAGAATATATCTGCTCAATGACGGATCACCACTACCGGAAAACATGAATTGTGTCGATTATCGCTTAGACCAAACAAGTTATCTGTCCGTCGGATATGGTAATAACACCACACGCAAAGCAACAGATAGTTTCTTAACCTTACTGCCCACCAATGGCTGGTGGTCTGCAGATATAGCTGCGAAGACTGGAGTGGACCTCACAATGGTGGATGACACATGGACAATGCACACACGCATCCGCACTACTTCTACATTCAGACCCATCAACCTCATTCTCTACAAAGAATCAAATGCACAACTGACGCGATATCAGCTCACCGAAGCACAATTGCCAACCGCACTAAACGGACAATGGGTGGAGTTCGCTATACCTATGAAAGAACTATTAGCCAATACACCGGCACTCATCAATTATACATCGCGTATCCTATCCTTCCACTCCGATAATGGAGGCGTAGCTGGAGTAGAAGTGAGTATGGACTATCTCTATTTCTCACACGCAGGAGAATCACGTCCGGACCCACAACCCGGACTACCGTTGGTAGCAGAACCCGAATTGGAACCGGCACCCAAAACGGAGAATATAGATAATATATACACCCAAGAGACGAATAAAACCCATAAGTTCATATACCACAATAATCTCTATATCCGCAAGGGAAATAAACTATATGATCTCTTAGGCCGACCAACCACTATCCACTGAAAATCATAAATCACTCGTGTTGTGATAATCCTAAATCACACATCGTCCACCATGAAACGCATCGTCGGAATAATACTAATGCTCATGATTATGTCTCCTTTGATAGCAAAGGAGCTGCCCAAGCATTATGTGACGATGGACATGTTCGGAGGATTGGCATCCGAAATGCCAGAGTCATCACTCATAGCAGAAACAAATCCTCAATACATACTGGGAGCACAAGGAGGATTATCCATTGGATATGCATTCAAGCAAAAGCATTTTCTTCTCCAAACAGGATGCCGCGCAGCGTTTCAGTATATGAATGGAGAGTTATCAGATTTCGTGGATTCTGTCCCGAGCATAGATTCGCAAGGAGATGAGTATATGCTGAAAATGTCGTATGCGAATATCAACCTAAATGCCCGTGCTCTGCAAATCAATATACCCCTCTTGGCGGGAGCACAATGGGGCAAATTCTACTTCTTAATGGGCCCTGCTTTCTCCGTCAAATGCGCAAGAGCATACCGGATGAATGCAGATCTAACTACTACAGCGGAATACCCATTCTTTTGGGACCCTTTTGAAAATATGCCCAACCATGGATTAACCACCCAGCACCTCCAAGGAGAATGGGAAACAAAAACGATTACATGGGGAGTGGATGCACAAGTGGAAATAGGATGGCTCATGTCTGCTGCTTCACCTGACTATCATACTACACGCGCTGTCATTCCGGAATGGAGAATGGCTGTCTATGCCGATGTAGGACTATGGAATACACAGGCGATAAAAATACCTAATAACTACTCTGTCGGACTCCGTTTCTCAGTCTGGCTAAATATCCCTCGCTCCTATCCGTGCCGATGCCTAATAGACAACCCCTAATCTCTAATCCCTAACCCCTAATCCCTAACCCCTAATCCTTAACCAAAACATCCCTTATCGCTTAAAAAATGAAAATAAAATACATTTTTCTATTCGAAAAGTTGTGTATTTGAAATAAATACATTATCTTTGCCGCGATAATTAATTTTTCCATGAGACGCACAATCTTCTTTTTACTTCTTATTGTATGCGCAAGCGCTTTCGCTGCGCCGGTTCGTATAATGGGTATCGGTAATAGCTTCACCGTAGATGCCCTTGAGCAACATTTCCAGCCGCTCTTGGCTGCAGAGGGCGTGGATGCCGTTATTGGATATCCCTATCGTGGAGGTACATGGCTGAGCCAGCATGATGCTTGGTCTAATAGAACCGACACACTGCCCTACAACTACCGTAAGTTTGTAAATGCTAATTTCACTTCTACGGGATTGGCTACTTATAGCCTCAAGATGGCTATGCAGGACGAACCATGGGATTGGGTGATTATTCAGTCTGACCATGATAGTGCAGGTATATACAATTCATATGTGCCTTATATGGAGCATCTGATTGATTTTGTGCATGCCAACTGCTCCAACCCGAATGTCAAAATCGGTTTTTATATGACTTGGGCGTATGATGCCACTTCTACTTACGGCTCATTCAAACTATACAATAGAGATCAGCAGCTCATGTACGATAGCATCGTGGCTTGCGCCAAGAAAGTGATGGCGGAGCACCCGGAAGTGGCTGTCCTCATTCCTGCTGGTACTGCTGTGCAGAATGCCCGCACGAGTTATATGGGAGAGCGTCTAAACCGTGATGGCTATCACTTACACTATGACCATGGCCGTTATATTGCTGCGCTGAGTTGGTACGAGGTGCTGTTTGGTAAGAGCGCTTTGGAGGTGAAATGGGCTCCATCAAGCATTACCCGGCAATGTGCTGATATGTGCCGCACTGCCGTGCATGCTGCAGTGCAGAAACCATATGAAGTAACATCGCTCAAAGAGCAGTTCGGAGAAGAAGAGGGTGATCCTATCATCCCCGGCACAGAGTCAAGACTCAAACGAATGACGGTGAATGGAATGAATGTGCCTCTCCTGGGAGAAGAAACTACTTATACCGTGCCTGTAGATTATACGCAGGCAGCAGTCAATCTATACGCATATCCTATTGATAGCAAGGCAGAACTCAATATCACCGATGTAAACGGCTCTGATATAGAGAAAAACCCTGCCAAACCTTGGTATTATCCTTTGGTGGCTCCGGCTAAGGGAGCATCAGTCACATACACTATCCGTGTCATCTCAGAGGCAATGGGAAGCAATGAGACTGTCTATAAGCTCACACTCATAGGAGCAGACGCTAAGGATTTGACATATCCTATTGCCAGTCGTGCGGATTTGGAGGATTTTGCAGCGGCAGTTAATGCAGGCGCTACTGCTATCAATGCCGAACTGACAGCAGACTTCAGTATGAATCATACCAAGCAAGACTGCTGGATGACGCCTATAGGTAGCAAGGAAAAACCATATACCGGCACTTTCGACGGACAAGGATATACCATCTCAGGATTTAATATCTATAGTGTCGATAATGATTTGTACAACTACACTTTCGTGGGCCTTTTCGGATATATTAAGAATGCACTTATCAAGAATATGCATGTCACCGGCACGGAGGAATCGTATTTCAATCGTCCTTCCTCTGGTTCTGATGACACCAATACCAAGGCCTACGCTATCCTTTGTGGTTGTGTAGAGTCCAGCACTATTCAGGATTGTTCAGTGAGTATGCCTATCTTTACCAATGTGTCTGGTCATGTAGGTATGTTAGTGGGTAAGAACGCAGATGTGAGTGGTGCACCGGCGTCTGTTATTGAGCGTTGCTCAGTGCAAGGAACATGGCGTATCCGTCACAAAGGTATTTATGGTGGCATTCTGGGGTATGGCTATAATGCCATTATTCGCGATTGCTATAGCTTATGTAATATGAGCCTCCAGCAGGATAAGACGGCGCGTATTGGCGCTATCCTTGGTTATGCCAAAACAAGTAGCTCTGCGCGTTCTGTCAAGATTTATAACTGCTATGGATATGGCAAACTGACAGATGACCGCGAGAAATATGGTCATGCCACATCCCAAGCTGCACATTTCGGAGCTATTGCGGCTGTCTTCAATGGCACTTATGTATCGGCAGAAAACTGCTGGTATCTGAGCGGTTGTGCGCCACAGGCTTTCTCGCAGCATACCAGCAATAATGCTGCGGCTACTGCTGCATCGGCTGCACAATTCGCAGACGGTACGGTTGCTGCAGCGCTTGGCGCAGCCTGGGAGCAAGGCGCAAATTATCCTGTGCTCAAAGCACCACAGTCCACTTCTACAGGAATAGAACAAATACAAGGCAATAAAATACAAACTACCAAACTGCTTCGTAACGGTCAATTAGTAATCCTCCGTGGCGATAAAACCTATAGCCTTACAGGACAACAATTGTAGAAATTCTAACAAAAAACAATAATATTCATCTTAAACAACAATCATTATGAAGAATTTTTCCAAAATTAATCGTGCCTTTGTGGCTAAGAAGAAATTTTTCCTCTTCTCGCTGCTCGTAGCAGCAACAGCTCTTTTCGCAGAGACTAAAGTAGAAACATTCACTCCAAAGAGTGGCACTGGAACAACAAAAACATATGTCTCCGCAGCAGAGACAGTAGAATGTGACCAAGCATCTTGGACTGTTTTGTTAGGTGGCGTATATAAGAACCTTGGAGCAATGGGTTTGGATAACTTTGCAGCAGTTCTGCGTGCTAAGAAAAATAGTGAAACTGAATATGCATATCTGCAGAGTAGCACTATCGAAGGTGGTATTGATAGCCTTTGGTTTACATGGAATAGCAATGGTAGCGAAGCAGGTCAAAATTGGGATATCAAGATTTATGTGAATGATAAGATGGTAGGTAATATTACCGATCCGGGTGCTGCACAGATTGCTGCTGCTCCGTTCAATACTTTTGCTGTGGGCAATATAGGCGTGACAGGTGAGTTCACTATCAAGATTGTAAATGAGAGCCCATATACAGGCTCCAGCAACAAACTGCGTTTCGTGTTGGACGACCTCAGCTGGTCTCCTAAAGCAGTAGCAGGAGAAAAAACAACTCCGCAAGCAATGTTCGCAGAAGAAGAGATTCTCAAGAAAGTAAACGAGGCTGCTTTCACCAATCTACTCACCACCAATTCCGATGCTATTCCTGTTTATGAGAGCAGTAATGTAGAGGTAGCTACGGTCGCTGCTGATGGTCAGGTAACTATCGTCGGCGCAGGTACAACCACTATCACTGCTTCGTTGGCTGAGACAGCTACATATAAGGCTGCAAGTGCAGCTTATACACTTCGCGTTGTGCCTATGAACTTCAATATGGAGACCTTCGAGGGCGCAGTTAATGCAGAGGCTAACAATACTTATTTGACTACTCCTACCGCATCATTCGCTCCTTCTACAGCTACTGGTATCACTTGGACCACTTATCTGGGTTCTGTTCGCGGTACACTGGGAGGCAATGGCGCAGACAACATGGCAGCTGTAATCCGCGGAAGAAAACCAGCTGAAGTAGAGGCAAACTCTGATTATGCATATCTGCTGAGTTCTACTATTCAAGGAGGCATTGATAGTCTTGCATTCGAGTGGAATAGCAATGGTGACGAGAGCAGTCGTAAGAATCCTTGGAATATTGAGATTTATGTAAATGACCAACTGGTAGGTAAAATCACAGATAAATGTACTACTAAGCAAGTAGCAGGCAATGAGTTTAAGTTTGGTGTTGGTGGTTTGAAAGTGGCAGGTGAGTTCACTATCAAAGTAGTAAATAAGAACGATGCTGATGGTAATAGTAATCATTATCGTTTTGTAATGGACAACTTGGAGTGGTATAGCTATGAGGCTCAAGGTCCTGGTACCGGTATTGAGGATACACCAGCTATGCGCGATGTTCGTAAGCAAATCCTTAATGGTCAACTCGTTATCATCGTAGATGGCATTCGCTACAACAGCCTTGGTCAAACATTATAATTCTATCTATACTGCCGTGCCTATTCAAGGTACGGCAGTATAACTCGTATAGACTTAGTAATACGATAGCTTTGGCGTAGGTAAATTTTTGCTCAATAGGAATAAATCCCTGTTGAGCCCTTTCGCCCCTATAGGTTGCTACTCTCCTATACGCATGTATAAATAATAAAATAATGATTATGAAAAAACAAATTCTTTTTACCCTTATAGCATGTCTGCTATCGGTCTCCCTAACCGCAGCAGATGTGTCGTATGTAGAAAACTTTAGTAAAGTAGGTAATGTGGCTACTGGTACATACACATGGATAGGTGATTTGTGCACATGGGAGATTTTTCAAACAGCACGTCGCAAACAAGACACTATCCATACAGCTACTCAAAAGCAGGCTATATGGATGTCTGTAAGTGCCAATGGCGCGGCGAAGGTAACTACCATGGATTGGGAAGGTGGTATTAAGGCTGTTGCATTTAAATTTGCTCGTTTTGGTTCAGAGAACAAAACAGGGCGTGTGCTTCAGTTGAAAGTGTTAGCTGGTACTATAGAGAATGAGACTCCTGAATTTGAAAAAAACGCAATGAAACAAGGAACCAACGGAGTTAACTCAGCCCATGAAACATATTCTTACACATTTAACAACAAAACAGATGCGCAGTTGTCTATTGAGAATATTTCTTCTTATGCAGAAGGGGATTTGACTGCATCTGGTATCTGTCGTATCTTGGTTGGTGATATCACAATCACTCCGTATCTGCTTTATACGCAAAAAGAAGTAACTATCGGAACCAAACAACGCGGATATGTAAATGCCGAGTTGATTGATAATACCGATGGCGATGCAATCACCTATTCATCTTCAGACCCAACAATTGCTACAGTGGATAGCCAAACAGGTGTCGTAACTCCACTTGCAGCAGGTGATGTAATCATCTATGCAGCATTAGCAGAGGGAGCAAAAACTCAATACACATTGCATGTGATGGATGGTATTGTTGTAGAGAACTTTAGTAAAGTAAAGCAGACGAGTGTCGCTCCTACTGACACATGGGATGGTGATATTTCCCTTTGGGAACACTATAATACGCGTAGAGGTCAAAATGATACAATAAAAGCGCAAGTGGTTAAACGCCAACAAGCAACATGGTTTGGGCAAGAAGGTTATGTTGAATCGTCTTCTGATTTTGAGGGTGGTGTCAAAAATATCAGTTTCACATGGCGTCAATGGTCAGCAAAACAGGAGGCTACTACCACAAAGGTTGTTGTCACTTATGGTGAAATAGAAAAGTTTAATGAGGTGACAGAATTGGCATCTAAGGTAAATCAATTCTTCAATGAGGATATTGATGGTATAACGAATGGTAAGCTGAAAATTCAGAATTTATCATATAATACTGATGACGCATTGGTTAATAACCGAATAGTAATAGAGAATATCCATATCACTCCGTACTTGCTTTATACAACCAAGGAGGCTATATTGGATACGCGTTATGCTACTACATATACCAACACTGATTTGATTAACAATACCACCGGCAATCCTGTAGTATATACCATCAGCGATAATTCAATTGCTTCCATTGATGCTGCTACAGGAGAAGTAACCCCAGTGCAAGAAGGTGAGGTAACTATCACCGCCACTTGGGGCGCAGTTACTACTTCTTATACTTTGCAAATCTTGGCGCAGACAGAAACAGAAGCCTCTTTCGCAGAAGCAATTAAGCGCGTGGATGTCAAAGATGTTGTGGAGAACACTCTCACTAAAACCGATGGCTACGATGGCACTATCGCCTATGCAAGCACGAATACAGCAGTGGCTACTATAGCTGCTGATGGAGCACTGACTATCGTAGGTGTAGGTCAAACAACCATCACGGCAACGCTGCCAGAAACAACCAACTACAAAGCAGCTGCGGCTTCCTATAATCTCTATGTAACCGATAAGAACGCATTGGTAGAGAAATTTAGTAATGTCGAGCAGACGGGTGTAGTAGGTGAAAATATAACGGACTTCGGCGGTGATCTATTCGCGTGGGTAGCACAATATCAGGTACGTCGTGGTCAAAATGATACAATTCATGCAACAGCTGGAAAACATCAGGCTACTTCTATTGGTATTCAAGACCCTGAGAACACTCCTTTAAGCAGTATATTACAGTCAAAAGATGTGGTGGAAGGTGGAATCAAATACCTATCATTCTATTGGGCACAGTGGGGTGCAACCAACACCACCATTCGTCGTGTTGCTGTGTATGCGGATAACGAATTGGTTGGATATGGCGAACTGCCTGAGAATAGTAAAAATGGTACTGAAGCATTATTAGGAATTAGTCATCTAATGAAGTCTAACAAGCAATTGACTATCAAGAATGAGTCTTATATAGGTTCAGTAGGTAGTTTGAGTAATGCATCAAATTTCTCTCGTATTGTGATAGATAACATCCATATCACTCCGTATTTGCTCTATACCCGGAAAGCACATACCATGCGTATCGGTGAGATATACACAAATACAGATTTGATTAACAACATCGAGAGTGGTGCCGTAACTTATACACTGGAGGATAATGATGCAGAGGCAAGCATTGATGCCGCTACAGGCGAGGTAACCGCTCTGGCAGAAGGTAAGGTAACTGTAAAGGCTACTTGGAGCGAAGGAGCATATACCACCTATTCCCTCACTATCATACCTGCTAACTGCGAGACATTCGATGCTATTGCAGAAACCTCTCATTATGCTAACACAGAAGTCTTAATGGGCGATATGTGCGAATGGACTACTTCTTTAGGAGGCTTTAATGTCGGTGACTTCGCTGCATATACTACCAACCTTGTTCGCTTCCGTGCTCCTCATCAGGGCTCAGATGAGCAAGCATATATACAAAGTGGTGTATTGTCGAATGGTATCAAGAAACTCCGTTTTAATTGGAATGTGGGAGGAAATGAAACGACAACCAATTGGGATATCCGCATTCTCATCAATGGTAGAGAAGTGAAGCGTTTGGGTACCACTGATTTGGCAGCAAATGTTATGCCTGAGTTTGGTACTATAACAGTTGAGAATATTAATGAACCAGGCAACTTTACCATCCGTTTTGAGAACCATTCTACTATAGAAGGTGAATATATATCTGCCAACAAAGCTCGTTTCTTAATTGATAACATTATTTGGGAAAGCTATGTGGAAACAAAGAGCTTGGATGAGAATGTTGACAATAGCGGCTGGCTAAAGAGCAATGAGGGCGCAATAAGCGATGTACAGCTCGTGCGTAGCAATTTGGTGGCAAATGTGTATAATACACTCTGTCTGCCGTTCGCTATCAGCAAATCTGCTCACCTTGCTGGTGCAGATGTGCAAGAAATGACTTCTGCTGTCTTAGAGGGTAATGTGCTAACTATCGGCTTTACTCCTCTTGCAGGCGATGAATTGGAAGCAGGTGTGCCTTATCTCGTCAAGCCAACAACAGCAGTCGCTCTCAATACATTTAGTGGTGTGCAGATAGTAGCTGCACCGCAGGCTGTCACACAAGGCATAGTCACACTGCAGGGTATTTTCAGCCCGACTGAGATGATAGCAGGTGACCAAACCACACTCTTTGTGGGTACGCCCGATGCGAATGGTGATAATCTCTATTATCCGTCTGCTACGGCGAATATCAAAGGTTTCCGTGCTTATTTCAAACTCAACCTGCCTGATGGTATGAATGCTGCACCTGCTCGCGCACGCTTCGTGGTTTATCAGACAGAGGTGGCTACTGGTGTAGAGCAGGTTGCTAACCAAGCACAAACGACAAAAATGCTCCGTGATGGTCAGCTCATTATCCTGCGTGACGGAGTAGAGTACAATGCGCAAGGCGCGCGCGTGAAATAATATAATAAGGAGAACAAAATTATGAGAAAACAATATAATCAACCGATAGTGCAAACACTTCCTATGATACCTACCGCTCATCTTTGTGCAGGCAGTCCTATTATGATAGAAGGTTCCGTTGTTGGTGGTTCAGGAGGAGTAGGAAATCCAGGTGACGCTTTGTAATATAACAAACATGATATAACTTATGAAACGCTTTTTGTATACATTTGCCCTGTTATGCTTCTGTGCCTCAATGTGGGCGCAAGTGGATGTGCAGGGCACAGTGAAGGATGAGGCAGGTGAACCGGTTATCGGCGCATCTGTCATCATCGAGGGCACCAGCGACGGTACAGTTACCGATTTTGATGGTAACTTCCTGCTTCGCGCACAGCAAGGTGCCAAGTTAGTTGTCTCTTATGTGGGATACAAGTCACAGACTCTCACAGTGATAGATAATAGACCATTGTCTATCACACTCTCCGAGGATACAGAGGTGCTGGATGATGTAGTCGTTATCGGTTATGGTACGGTGCGTAAGAGTGACTTGACAGGTGCTATCTCATCTGTTAAGACCGATGAGATGAATATGTCATCTTCTACACTTGAGCAAGCGCTCATCGGTCACACACCGGGTGTGGAGATTAAGCAGACCAGCGGTGCACCGGGTTCGGGAACAACTATCCGTATTCGTGGTGTCAACTCTGTCTATGGTGGCGTAGAACCCTTGTATGTAATAGATGGTTTCCCTGCTTCAAAGGATGTCTTTATCAATCCTTCTGATGTAGAGTCTATTGAGGTACTCAAGGATGCTGCATCCGCGGCTATCTATGGTTCGCGTGCAGGAGGTGGTGTCATTCTTATCACCACCAAGCGTGGCTCGGAGGGAAAACCGCATGTCCAGTTCGACTATCAGTTCTCTTCACAACATGTGCAGAAGAAGATTGATATGATGAATGCATCCGAGTTCCGCCAGCTGCATATGGATGGATACAACAATGCTTACTTCGATTACTTGCGTACCAATCCTTCTATCTATGGTTCTGACGATGCTGTTAACTGGCAGCACAGCCGTGAGGATGACAACGCCACTCGTATGGCTAACGGAGCAGGCAACACCATGCTCCTATGTCCGGATATCATAGATTCGCCTTATGACACCGATTGGCAAGACGAGATTTTCCAAGCTGCTCCTATGCACAAGGTGAACTTCTCAGTGCGTGGAGGTATGGATAAATTCAAATATATGTTCTCCGCCGGTTACCTCAATCAAGATGGTATAGTGGCGCCGAGCAACCACCAGCGTGTAACCACTCGTCTGAATATGGATATCAATGTGACCGACCGTTTCTCTATCGGTGTGAATAGTAATATGTACTATGTGAAAGAGCGCGTAGTGCGCACAGACGGTCTGGCTTTCAACGATGGTGTTATCCTCAACGCTCTCGGTATGTCTCCCACCTATCCTGTTTATAACGAGGATGGTAGTTATGCACTCGGATGGAGCTATCGCAATGGTGCTGTGTCCTACCAGTGCTTCGGAGGTGAGAACCCCGTTGCTATTGCACACGGACGCCAAGAATACTATACCAAAATGCGCGCTTCCCTCAATGCTAATTTGAGATATAAGATTATAGACGGCTTGTTCGCCAAAGTGAATATGGGTGTGCAAATAGCAGATCAGATATACAACCTCTATCGTCCTTCATGGCTCGGGCAGAGCAACTATGCTCCAGGTGACCTGAATAACGAACTGGTGGTGGCGAAAGATAACCGTGACTTCAATTCAGACTGGCTCTTAGAGGCTACTCTCTCTTATGACAAAACTTTTGCTGATAAGCACACCATCAGCGCGGTGGCGGGTTACTCTATGCAGAAGAAAGTGTACAATAATATAGATGCTTCTTCCGTTTTGGGTGCGCTCACAGATGATCGTATTACGGAGCTCAGCGGTGCACAACCTACGCCTACTGACGAGAATGGTACTTCCGCAAGCACAGACAAAATTGCATGGTCACTCATGTCAGTCTTCGCTCGTGCAATGTATAATTATGACCACCGCTATACCCTCTCTCTCACCCTCCGTGGTGATGGTTGCTCACGCTTCGGTGCTACCAATCGATGGGGTCTCTTCCCTTCTGTAAGTGCAGGATGGAATATCACCAATGAGCCTTGGGCGCAGGATATACAGACTGTCTTCACTTCCAAACTCCGTGCCAGCTGGGGTATATCAGGTAATAATGCCATCTCTAACTATCGTCATATAGCTACTATCAAGACAGGTTCTTATGTCTTCGGTGCTACTCCTTCGTCGGTAATAACATATTATCCTACATCCGTGGATACAGACCTCGGTTGGGAGCGTACCTCACAGTTCAATGTCGGTACAGATATGACCTTCTGGTCGGGACGACTCAGCATGGTGCTCAACTATTACTATAGTAAGACTACCGACCTCCTCTATCAGAATACCATGAGTGCCACTACAGGTGCTACATCTATGTGGACCAACCTCAAACATGGATATGTAATCAACCAGGGTGGAGATATTCAAGTCGATGCTAACCTCATCAATATGAATGGGGTTAAATGGAATCTCGGTTTCAATGTCTCTATCAACCGTAATAAGGTATTCGGTCTTGAGGACGATATTACCATTAAGGCACAGCGTCAGCAACTCACACATATCACGCGTAATGGCTACGCTATCGGTTCGTACTTTGGTATGGTTAGTCTCGGTCTTATCACACCAGATGACTACGCACTCATTCAAGAGGATGCTAAGCATGTCGGTGAGGAAGGCTACGAGCTCGTAGGACCGGCAGTGGCAGATTATGCGAATGTGTATGTAGGTGATGTGAAATGGAAAGATGTGAATGGTGACGGCAAGATCACAGAGGATGACCGTGACATCATAGGTGACAACTATCCTAAATTCTCCTATGGATTCAATACCTCTCTCTCATGGAAAGGATTGTCTCTCTCTGCTTCCTTTGACGGACAGTTCGGTAATAGCGTTATCAATTTCTCACGCTATTACATAGCCAATAACGAGGGTGGAGTGAATAGCATGGCTATTGCAAACAATCGCTATCGCGGCGAAGGAATACAGCCATACGCTATGAATGATGATATGATGTTCCGTGCTAATCGTAGCCAAAAGAACCTCAATACCAAGTTCTCTACTTATTTTGTAGAAGATGCATCTTTCTTGCGTATGACTAACCTCACACTCGGTTATACGATCCCGGAGAACAAGGCTTTCCGTGCGATGAGCATCAGCAAATGCTATATTTACTTCTCTGTAGATAATGTGTTCACTGCTACCAAGTACACAGGTTACAACCCTGATGTGGACTACAATGCTTCCAATACTGCACCGGGTCTGGACTTCGGCACATACCCATTGGCACGCAGTTTCTCAGGCGGTATTAAGTTAACATTCTAATCAACTACTCAAATAAGTATTATAGTAACTATTCAAAATATGATGATTATGAAAAGTAAATATATAGCTATAATGATGGCAGTTGTAACCTTGTTTGTTACTTCCTGTGATTTTCTTAACCTTACCGACCCGGATGCTTTTGACGATACCAAGTTCTATCGTGATGCAGCCGATATGGAAGGTCTGCTCTCTTCTGCTTATGCAGCACTCCGTCCAGCATATGATAAGTTGTTCTTTGTGACCGAAATGAAGTCTGATAACGCAACCACTAATGATACAGGTACTTCGGGTGGTTTGTATTATAACTTCGTTAACCACACGGTCAATAGCAATAATACCATTGTCGCAGAGATATACAATGCTTTCTACTTCTGTATCCATCGCAGCAACCTTCTGCTGGAGCATATAGATGCAGTGGATATGCCTGAGGCTGACAAGCAGCGTATGAAAGGCGAGGCAATGTATCTACGCGCACTGAGCCATTTCTATCTCACTCGTTTATGGGGCCCGGTTACTATTATGCGCCATACGATTGCCGGCAGTTCTGCTGCGGCACAGTTACGACGCAGCCCGGTAGCAGATGTATATGCATTTGTGATTGAAGATCTCAAAACGATAGCTGACGGCACTATGCTGCCGGAGACATGCACAGGCGACCGTTTTGGCCATGCTTCACGCACAGCAGCGGCTGCGCTCCTCGGTCGCGTATATATACAGCAAGCTGCTACACAGGATATGCCGCAACTCTACACCGAGGCTATCAAATACCTTGAGAAAGCAGTACAACTGAGTGCCTATACGAATCTGGGATTGGCGTACAATAAACTCTTTACGATTGACGGACAAACGGATGCAGAAATCATCTTCCCAATCATGTATATGCCTAACGATGCGGAGTGCTCCAATTTCGCATATTATTTCCAACCTATGGGAGCCAAAGGACTCACATCCGAGGTTATCGGGCGTGGTTGGAATTTAGGACAAGAGAATCTCTACAAGGAGTTCGAGGATAAAAACAACGGCTTCGCTCTCACCGACCGCCGCGTGGCATACGCTATGCGTAAATATACAGATGGCACCTATTATACCAAAAAATATGTGGACCTGAGCTCATCCTCCGGTTTCCATGGTAACTTGTGGTTCGAGATTCGTTTCGCAGATGTTTATCTCATGCTTGCTGAGGCATATGAGCGAGTAGAGGGTAACACTTCTGCCAATGCTATCGCCTACTTGGATAAAGTGCGTACACGCCCGGGAGCAACAATAAAAGGATATGCCGAGAGTATGACAAATGCAGCATATGCAGCTGCATATCCTACTCTACGCGATGCTATTTTCCATGAGCGCCGAGTAGAACTATGCTTTGAAAACCAACGCTGGTTTGACCTCATGCGTCTCTATCCTAATGCGGCTGATTTTGTGGCATATATGCACTCTGTGCAAGAACCTAATGTGGGCGGCAAATATACTAATTTCCAAGCCTACGAACTTCTGCTCCCAATACCATATGATGAGGTGTTCCTTAATCCGGATTTGGGACAGAACCCCGGATACTAATCAATTGATATATAATAAACTAAAAACAATATAAGTATGAAAAAATCTTTTCTTTTAGGCATTGCATTATGCCTTGCAATGGTTGCCGGTGCGCAACGCAGTATGGAATGGTACTCCTATTGGGGTTCTAATGTGGCAGGAAGCCAAATTGAGCCAAAGCGCATGGTAGTTGATAACGCAGGAAATATCTATGTGGCTGCCTTGTACGGCGGTAACAAAGTATCAGTAGAGTCACAAACTCTCAGCAGTATGAGTCCTTCTGACAAAGGTGACGCTGTTATCGTCAAGATGACCCCAACCAAGCAGATTGAGTGGACATACTCACTCGCAGCGGTAGGTAACGCTACTATAAGCGATGTTGTGGTAGATAATGAGGGTAATATCGTAGCTACAGGTGCGTTTACCAATACACTCAAAGTAGGTAATACCACCATGAAACTGGATGATACTAACCTCGGTGAAGTGGCTATCTATGTCCTCAAACTTAAGGCAGATGGTCAAGCTATCAAGGCATGGCAAATACCAGCTTTGGGAGCAAAGGGAGGTAAACTGGCTATTGATGCGCAGAATAATATTATCGTAACCGGTCTGCTCGATGGTGATGCTACTTTCGAAGGCAATATAGAGGGTGATTTCCAAAACTCTGCTCAGATGTTCGTAGCTAAATACGACGCAAATGGTAACCATATTTGGCACCAATTCCGCAATGATGCGAATAGTTCTTCCTCTTATGGCCTGCCTTCTGTAGATGTGGATGCACAGGGTAATATCTATGTTGCCGGCACACTCTCTGGTACCACCACTTTTGCAGGTACCACCGTTACTGCTGCTGCAGCTAACGCATTCATCCTTGCTTATGATGCTGCCGGTACAGAGAAATGGTATCATATGATAGATGGTGACCAAAGCGACGAGGCAACAGCAGTAGCAGTCAGTCCTATTGGTCAAGTAGCATTGGCGCTCAACCACCATAGTGGAAACCTCTATATTGATGACATGGCTGAGGAGTTCAATAATGGCTATGCTTTCGACCCGCAGTATGCACACGCAGCTGTCTTCGCTTTTGACCTCAATGGTGAGTTCAAGTGGTTCTTTGACTGGGGCTATAGCAACGGCACCAGCGGTTCTGATGCTACATGTAATTCTCTCCGTTGCACCGACGAAGGTGTATGGTATATGGCAGGTATGATGACTGGCCGCTATGGCGGTAGCCGTCTGCCAGAGGAAATCCGCACACTCCCGGCTGGTAAAAACTCAGGTGTGGAGTCTGTAGATAACCAATGGATACAGCATAACACCAATGGTGGTCACGATACCTACCTCCTCACACTCACTCGCAGTGGTATGCTCGCCAATGTAGTGCGCCCTGGTGGACCTCAGTATGAGATAGGTACCGACATGGCACTCAGCCCGGACAAGAAGAGAAGTCGGAGGGCCAAGCGGTCT